>WJIL01000101.1 GCA_014730275.1 Candidatus Lokiarchaeota archaeon
CAATAATCGTGAGGAGTGCGATGGGAACAGAGATTCGAACCGGGAGCCGGAACCACTGCAAGGACGACGTTGGGCCAAGAAAAGCAAGTGGAATCTGTAGGGCGAAGAATACGAGGATTAACGAAATCACGGACCCGATAATGGCCGCTCCGAGGACGCTTGCAACAGCATCAGCAAGGAGTGGCCCCATGATCGAGCCACGGTCCGTTCCAAGTGCCCGAAGCATCGAAAGCTGCTTGCGTAGACTATCGATTCTCACGACCGTCACGATGGCGATTCCAGCGGTCAGATAGATGAACGAGAAGACCACGTTGAGCGTATAGATGCCGTGAATGGTCTGGGCTGCTTCTGATTCCAGTGCTTTCAGAATCTGCTGTTCGGAGGATTCCACGTTTCCAAAACCGGCAGTGAGAGCTGTGATATCCTCTATCACCGTGGTGTCATTGGCGGATTGGTCAAGATTGCAGTAGAAACTGGTTACCCGTGTGGTGTTCAATTGGTCTTGAAGGTGGTTCAGGTTCATAATCACAAAGGAGCGAAGAAGATCGGGCCTTCCAGGGACGCACCCTTTGCCGCCTTGGTAGAACATGGACATGACATCGACGATGTGGTATTCAGAAACCGTGTGATTTGCTGCATCACCTATCCTGACTGTTACTTCATCATCGTATATCGGTGCGTTTCTCAAGAAACCAGCGCCAAAACCTATCACGGGTTTGAATGACGTGATGACGTTCTGATTGCTCTCAGCAAGCTCCTGCAGTGCTTGCCTGGGAATGTGGTCTTTGGTGAAATAATCTAGCCAGAACGCCGATTGGGCCCATGCCTCAGGTTGAACCCCAAGAATCGTGATGCTTTCATTCCGATAATGTCTATCCCCATCCTGTTCCTCCTCGATATAGGCGACACGACCTCTCGTTTCAAGGACAGCAGACGCGGCTACTACTCCATCAATAGCAGTGATTTCCTCGACCAGATCTGCTGTGACATTGGCTACTTCGGAACGAACGGTCGCATGGATATCTGCACCGACCTCAAACCTGTGCAGGTGCTGGGTATGGATGCGACCTGTTTCCGCGGAAAGGGAACTGAATATTCCAGCAGTGAAGACCATGGCTATGAACACTATGCCAAGCGCGTCTATTTTCCTGAACAACTTGACATTGCGCGAGAGCACCTTGGAGACCGGTGCATACCTGTCAGATTGCATCCTGTCAAACACAGCCGATTTGAGCCGTGGACCTCCCCGAGAAAGCAGGCGGGCGAAAGAGAACACGAACATGCCCATCAGCACCATGACCAGAACGAAGAAGTAGAAGGTACCAAGTTCAGGCGCAGTAGACGCGAACCCGAAGTTTCCAATCAGCGGGAAAAGCAGGTAGGCAGACGCTCCCACAGCCAGAAAATCAACCACCGGGTTTGTCAACTGTTCTCCTGTTGCCAGAACCTGTCGCTCAAGCCAGCCATGGGCCTCCTCAGGGGACATGAGCAATGCCTGTACCGCCATCGGAATCGAGACTATCACGCCAAGACCAAACGCAAACAGGAAAACGAATACAATGGCATCAAGCTCGATAAGCAATACGAAAGATGAAAGCTGTTGGAAGCTGAATTCAAGGAACGTGCGTACGGAACCTGATAGCAGTGCTGAGACCATGCCAGTGCCGACTGCGGCTATGCTCCCAACGAAACCTATTACAATCGACTGAAGGAGTACCCATCTGAAAACCTGCCAGCCTGTCGCACCTCGGGTTTTCAGGGTGCCAGCATCCCGCCGCTGTTCATCAGAACGCATTGTGGCATTGTAGTACACGAGCATGATGGCCATCGTCAAGGTAGGCACAGAGAAGATGAGTGAGAGAGAGGACATGGTACTCGACCAGGTCTCATATGCTGAGAGGGTCTGCCTGAGTTCAAACTGAGAAACGACACCGAAAGGGAGAATGCTTTGCTCGATTTGGTCACCAATGTCATCTGCCAGCCGTGCTGGTCGGTTTTCCCCTTGGGACAGGATGGCGGAAGCGTCCATGTCCACCCAGACCTGGTTTCTCATACTCTCCCATCCTGAGTGGCCAAGCTGACTGAACGCAGTCTCCAATCCCGATTTGGTCGTAATCATCCGGAGTGTCGTGAAGCCGGGTTGATCTCCATACCCCTCACGCCAGAACAAATCGCTTTCGAAGGTTCCGACTATTTCGAAGCTCTGCGTTATGTTCACGGGTTGCCCACTTTCATCTGTAGCACGGGCCGTCGCGGTGAAGTTGTCCCCGATGGCAAGCCCGAGGTAGGAGAGTGTGTTCGTTTCCACATAACACGATGCATCCTCCAGTGGCCCGGTGCTCTCCAAGATGCTGAAAGCACCTGGGAATTGCGAAAGGAGCTCGTTGCCTATGCCAAGGTAGACCTGATCCTCAAACCTATAGTCGTCTATCTCCCGGTCATAGGACTGTACCACTGTCACCCCTTCAGTCCCGAGAACGTGGTTCTGCTCGCGAATCGTGCTCTGTAGGTCAGCAAGTGACGTCTCATTCTGCTGATGGAACCCAGTGGATAGTGAAACCTGTGCATCAACCGCCACGTCATCCAGCATGTCCTGTTGGACCGAGGGGCCGATGCTGTCGATATAGAAGAGCACCCCGCCTAGGACTCCTGCTGATAGGGCAAAAATGAGTAAGGTCGCCAGAACTCGACGCTTTCGGGATGCAAGTTTGGTCAACACGAACATTCAGCGTTCACCTCTGTATGGCCCGGCTTCAGCCCAGTGTGCATTCAGTTCTTGGGCCAGGTTGATTCGGGTATTACTCACAGCAAGTATTGCAACTATGACGATTATAGAGCCAATGAAGAAGCCAGCAATTGACAGAAGGGGCGGCCACCGAATAACCACGAACACCCTGACTGGGAAATCAGTAGTTGACTGTGCATATGTGAGTAAATTACTGATTATAAGAAGAGGGGCATAGATGATTAGCAATAACATGGCGAAGAGTGATAGCACCGCGAGTTCTGCAATTTGTGGTTTAACAACATCCACAGTGTTCCCTCCCATTGATCTCAGCAGGGCTATTTCGCGTTTTCGAGACCGGAGATTCTCTGATGCATACAAGGCGAATACTCCACCGATGACGAGAACCATGCCAACAGTGGCCATCGTGTCGACACTCCGAGATACGGAATATCTGATGCCATCAACATAGGTAGCAACTTCCTGATCTACTGCTACCCAACCATCTTCTTCCAGAACAATGTCTCCCCCGGCACGTACTAATTCATTTACCACTTCGCGGGCATCGGCGGCTTCCTTCAACCTGGTACATAATACGTTATCCGCACTTGTGCTGAGATTCACATCTGATGCCAATGAATCTCTATTCACCCACAGGACAGCTTTTCCCAAATTGTAAGGCCATCCACCATCTCTTGAGGGGCTTCCTTCCGTTGCTGAAGATAATCGTGACACAATGCCACTGATGTGGACAGTAATGGTTTTGGCGTCCTGTGATGAATCATCAATCGATATTCGAACTACATCGTTCACGGAGAAGTCATACTGGTCAGCAATAGATGCGGTAATAATCGCCCCACCTGAAGACACCTCGAGGTCTCGAAGTAAGTCTTTCATGACCGTTGACTCGTTCAAGGGAACCCCCATATAGTCATATCCGACTTTGCCATACTCGGCTGGATCAAGCGCCACGAGTTCAGCATGACCGGAGCGGCCAGTAGCTAAAGAAGCATCCATCTTGGAGAGAAGACTGGTCCCTTCAACCATAGAATGGGAAGTTACATTGTTGAAGAAGAGCTGCCAGGAGTCAACTCTTTGTTCGTCCATATGAAAAGACATATCGCTGCCAAAGGCAAAACGAGCATGATTTCGTCTAGTTCGGGGGAGTGAAGCATCAAGGACGGACATGTTCCATGCTAGACTGATTGCCAATACTAGTACAATGGCCGTGGAAGCACCAGATGATGCACTTCTTCCCACCCGGCGTATCCCAACTGATGACGGCAATTTGCCGAAGACACCATCAAAGGCGCTAGAGATTCTGCTAGCTCCCTGACGAATCCCCTTAACTGCCAGACTTGAAATTGCAATGAATAGGAGTAAGGGTGATACGGAGAGTACCGTAGATAGAATGGGGTTCTCAAGAATACTCACATCCAATGAATATAGCGAAACTAGGGTCAAGCCGGACATAATCAGCAGGAGTACATCCCAACGAATCCTTCGTAGGATACGAATTGCTTTGCCTAGTTTTCTATTTTGAGCAATATCGGGTTTTTCGACTGACCGTCCTAGGAAGAATCCTGCAAGTGTCATGAAGGGTATAAATAAGCCCACCATCGCAGAGAATAGAAGAGATTCCACTGTAATCAGAAAAGGTTCTGAGAAGAAGAGTGAAGGGTTAAACGTAAAATAGGCAGTGGATGAGATTGCCACTCTGCTCAGGAGGACCCCAAGAAAGAAGCCAATTATTGCTCCTATTCCCACGAGAAGACTCAATTCAATGGTGAACATCCTGTCGACTTCTCTTTCTGAGGCCCCTCTCGCTTGCAGCATCAGGAATTCATTCTTTCGCTGGTTGTAGCTATATCTGATAGCCAAGAAATCCAACAGGAAAACCATGAGGATAACACCGCTTGATTGAAGAATCTGTTCCGTTCTGGTTGAGGATCTCCATTCCATGTATTCACGGATTCCTATCTTCAACGTCCCCCATGTGAGTGCTTCGGTGGGGAGCTTCCTTCTGATACGGGTGCCGATGTCCTCAACGTACTTCAATGAAGCGGCGGCATTGTAGGGCGTCAGGGTTGTTCTATCAATATCTACATGGACTTCGAAATCACCAGCACTTTCAGCGAGCTGCTTAGGGGTAACCAGAGCCTTTACGTCACGCACATACCAGCTGGTTGTGTCATCAAAGACTGTACTCTCATTACTAGTCCACAAATCGAATATGCCCACGACTCGAAGATGGTAGGTATCGGATGCTTCGCTTTCACCCGTATAGTTTACATGATCTCCAAAGGTCAGATTCATACTCCTAGCGAATCTTCTCTCGATTGCCACTTCACCTGTGTTCTGGGGGTATATTCCCCCGTCGATTTGGAAGACCTCCGGATAAGCATCAAGATAATGGGAATCCACGCCGGCGACCCGCATATCTTCAGAGTCATTTCGATTTGGAACGTCAAGGAAGCCGTCCGATATGGTAATCGATGCAGCCCGCGCTACTCCTTCAATCTCTCTGATGTCCGGAATAACCGCTCTTGTTTGCAGGTTCTCAATCTTAAACGCAAAGGGATCCTTTGTCCATTTGTCCCATTGGCGAACCGAACAAGAATCAACGTATACACTGATTCCCATGGCTGTAGCTGAAGCAAGTGAAAGGCAGAGAAGAGTTAATAGTTTCCGTTTTCGTACCCAAGGAATGCCAGAGTATATTCGAAGCATTTGATTTCATTCCTATACCCATCTAGAGGGAAGAATCTGATAATGTAATTGAATGCAGAGAATAGTCTTGGCTCTGCAAATTATTCCCTCGTTATTTGAAGTATTCTCTTCTCGTTGCTTCCCATTGTTTGGCCAATTCCTCATGTTTTCTAGGGATAGTTATGAGTGCAAATATTGTCGATAATGAAGTAATGAACAATTATAAACATGTTGAGTGATTGAAAATTAAAAGACAGGAAGTCCCTCAAGGGACTTCCGTTAATAACCTAATTTCTGTGATTGTCTGTTAATTCCCTCAATGCTGTCTAAGTGCTATTGAGGATCGTAGTGATAGACGAAGGGTTTATAGTATTCATGGGTTTCGAGGTACCACCCTCCGCCATAGAAGGTATACGTGTACCAGACTTTAACCTCATACCTCCCAGCGTGTCCATCTGGATCTAGGATTATCTCAAACACTGATTTCAAGCCCTTTTCGTAGAGTGCGGGATATCCAACTGGCCACTCAACTATAACAGCATGTCCATCCGCCCAAGATGATGCTCCTTCAGCATCGTCCGCCTCCTCCAAACCTGACGAAGCAGAAAACCTATCCAACAAAATCTCCGTTAGCTCGTTATAAACTATTTCAAGGTCGTTATCAGTGTCGGTATTCTCCGGGCTTGTTCTCATTGTCTCCACAGAAATCCATGAAGTGTCAAGCCAATCATCGTGTGGATATGACCATATTTTCACGGTAATTCTAAGCTTGGCATAGGCATTATATGGATCTTCTCCGCCTTTAGTCATCATCGCAGCTCTGAAATGGGGATCATTGTCCGATGAAGGGTCTGAGCTTGATGTACAAGGGTATCTTGTATTGTGTGAAGTTATTGCAAGCCATTTATCCGAACGCTCCAAGTTCTGGGCGTCTGGGCCGGTATCACACCATGCTGCGACGGGCTTAATACCAACAGCCACCGCAACAAAAACCATCAACAATGCACCAAATATCTTTCTTCTATTCATTACTAAACTCTCCCACACAGGTATATACTATGTATATACCTTCATGCGCCTCATATAAAATAGTGCATCTTAATAAGATTTGGGGTTAATTTGATTTAAAGTAGGGGCATTACTTCCAGATGTTCTTAGGATAATTACATTAACGACAACAACATTGAGCCTTTCTAGTGTTTTGGAATCCATCATCAAACCTGACTACTGTGTAATTCCCACATAAATAATGAATTCCGCTTATTTTCTTAGATATTCATAGGGTTCGGCTTAGTACCTAGCAAATTCTGGTTGTCCTCGCGTTTTGACATAAATTCCAAGAGAGATGGCAGCTGCTACTCCCACCCCTCCAATCACAATAGCTATTGCCATCGGATGTATTCCTGGAGATAGCTGACGGGGGTAATGATCTACGCTCCCTGCATCACCAGGAACAGTATATTGTCCGAAACCGATGTAATCACTCCAGAAGTTTCCGTGTGTCCCGTTATCCCATTGACTGCCTCCACCCCTATCGGAACCATTAGTATCGTTGTTGTAACCCAATCGGTTTAGGTAAATGAGATTAGATTCCTCTCCTGCAACAGCCACGCCGGTATTTCCATTACGCATTGCTCTATTCTCTTTCAATGTGCAATTGTCTGAGAATACTATGTGGAAGCCGTCGTCTCCATTATCAACCGCAGCACAATTTGTAACAACGCAGTTTTCTCCTGAAAGATAGAAACCGTCATCGGCGTTATCAACTGAGGTATTATTCGCAAGTACGCAATTATCGGATTGAACAATCTTGAAACCGTTGGCCAAATTGTTATATGCTTCGTTTTCTATGAGATAGCAAGAACTGGCATTCGAAACATCCAATGCAGTTTTGCGGGATTCGGCAATACAAGAGCGAATCACTCCATGAGTGACATTACTCAAGAGTATTCCAGGATTCTGCGATGGTTCCAATGAGGATATACGACATTCATTAATCATGAAATAGACTGTTGTATTATAAATCCCAATTCCTATTGAGAAGGTTTCAATGTCTAGCTCATGTACTAAAAAGGGATGATTCTTCGTTCCGTTTCCGGGCCATCCTTGATTTATCCAATCGCGATTGCTGCTGATGACAATAGGTTCATGCTGACTATAGGATAATGTCGTGGTAGGTGTATTATCCACAAATGCCTGAGTGGATGAGCAATTACTATTTTTCGAAGCTATTGGCGTGATTAGGCACAGCAAAGCAATCCAAAATAGCGATAAGTTCAATTTCAATTTGTATCCACATTGTTTTAGATTATATTCAAGACAATAAAAGGTTAGGGAACTGGAGATTGTGCCAGTTCATTCGTTGACGAAATTCTTCAATTGGCGCATCAGGTTGTACTTGATGCGCTGTCTGTCCATGACGTTGGCAACAACGTAACCCACCTGAAAGGTTGTTCCATGCGGCTGAAACTGTCTGAATCGTTCGAACAGCGCAGGTTCATCGATAACCGAAAGCTCGGTTGCTGAGCCCCATTCCTCTGCGTATCCGTGTTTTGGACTTGTGTATGTCATTGGTTGTTCCTCGTGCGTGTCACTGAACATGTATTGATGATTAGTCAGAGGGCCCATTGATGTATGATTCAGCATATTCTCTGAGAGCTGAAATCTGCACTGTGTTGGGGTGATGATAGAAACCACCCCACTCAAGTGGGAGTTCCACATTAAAAGAGGGTATGCTTACGTGGTCTTCCAGACAGAAGTTGCTTCTGTAACTCATAGGTTTCTTGAGCTTGAACCTGTAATGAGCCATATGGGCCATATACTTCCCATTAACCGGTAATGTGGTCAAAACAGAATTGTGATGTTCCCTCCCGCGATGTACCCTGTTTGTGTAGACGAAGATAATCCCGCTTGTCAGTGCAATATCCTGGAACCGTTCCAAGGTCTTGTTCAGCTCGGCGCTACAGATGTCGTGGTCATACCCTCGTGCCAATTCCATGGCAAACAGCTTACCCAGAGCGTCTACGACAACAACGCTCACTTCTTCAGTACAACCGGTACTCAGCGCGTCACGGAATTCAACTATATGTTCCCGATTCATGATGTGGATAGTTTCGATATGTTGCATTACCTTGTATGAATCAAGATCGAACCGCTTGGCCATCACCCGAATCAGCAGTGGTGAGAAGGACCATTCGGCGTCAATCCATATGGCCTTCCCATCTAGACCGCCCCGTTCTGTTGGTAGCTGTGATGTGACCGCAAGTTGATGACACCACTGGCTTTTTCCCGACGCTGCTGGCCCATAGAACTCGACAAGCGAACCAGTGTAGATACCTCCTTGAAGGCGAGTATCAATCATAGAAATACCGGTGGTGAGTTGTTGTTTCTTTGACATTTCTCGTTCCACTTCCGTAGCTGGCCTCAGGTTGCTAGAGGAAAGCATTTTACGTGCTGCTTTGATGAACTCGTCTATATTGCGTATCTGGTATCGTCTGTAGAAACGGATATCGTTGGGGTCCTGATACGACAACATCTCAGCACTTGTGATTCCGATTTTGCGTAATTTGGCCGCGGTCTTGGCACTAACTCCGAACACTTCCTCAAGATCAGTTGGCATGGTCTCCCTCCGCGTTTCCGAATGCGACTTCAAGGTGTAGGAATGACGAGCTCAGCCGCTGGAAGGCAGGGTTAATGCTCATTGGATTTGTGCCAATCCCTTCTAGGGCATACAGAATTTCCTGCGTACTGAGTTTCTCGTTCCCCCTTGAGTCGAATGCTAGGAGAATGCGTTGTTCATCATCTGTATCCGGTAGTTTGTACACTGACCGGCAAGCGATGCCATGAGCCTCAAGGGCTTCACGGATTCTCTGTTCGGTTATGTCTGTGCTCCTCATGATGCAAACCTCTGGAGCTCTTTCTTGCGGTCTTCTGAACAGTCTGGCTGGCTGTGTGGGTCTTGCTTCTACATCATCAAGCAATGGGAAATCCTCCCAAGAGCAGTGTTTCCCGTTCGCTTTCCCGGCAACCGTTGAGCGCCTCCACAAGCTCCGGGTGTTTCAACATCTGGTTAGAGTGGATCACTTTGGCCAGCGAGGACCAGATACGTATCGAGTCGTCGAGGATCCTATCCCGGATGGCTCGGAGTACATCTTTGTCATTCCGCAACCATTCAAGGTGTCTGAGAAGGAGAATCTCATCGGTAAGGCACTTCTCGTTTCGTATTCTGTCAATAATCTCGGCTTTCGATGCCATGATGGCCTGTTTGATGGCATCGTGTTCTGCAAGGTACGGGATACTGACGATAAGAGCAGCATCGTGCCAGTTCTCTTCTGCCCGTTCGATAAGGTGGTCCAGCCGTCCAAGCGTTGCTTGTTTGATGCTCGGATGCTTGTGCAACCCATAGCCTGCAACAACATGCAACTGGAAAATGATACTTGAGCACGTTGTAATATTGTCCGCAATCGCCTCCTGAATCTC
>WJIL01000102.1 GCA_014730275.1 Candidatus Lokiarchaeota archaeon
CTCTTGCAATGATGGCACATATCAGCGTGACTCCGCACCATCTATCCGTGTATTTATCAATTTCACCACCGGGTTTCTGCATCTCGGGTGGGGAAACAAAACCCGGTATTTTTGTTCCCTGAACGCTTGGCGGGTACTTCCATTTCCCAGTTCCATATTCTATCAATCCTGCTCCCGCAATGTCAATCAAATGGGGTTGGTCGTTTTCATCCACTAAGATATTACGGGGTACAAGATCAGCGTGTACAATTCGAAGCTGCTCAATGAAGCTCAGACCTTCGAGAACCCTATCAGCCATCATACAGCGTATTTGATAGTCTCTGTGTTCTTCATGATTAAGGCACTGTCCCTCAACCCAGTTGAAAACTAGAACATGAAGGTCATCACTATGCTCGAGGTTGAGATCAGATGGTTCTGCTGTTCCAAAGCCAATGGGAAGAGTTCTCAATAGAACACTCTTGGGAATACTTCTTCTTCTATCAGCCCCTCCCACTAATAGGGCTCTTTGACGCATTTCCAGAAGTCGCTTCAGGGCCGAATCATCATAATGAAATTTCAATGCGAAGTTCTGCCAGCGATATACAATGCCCTGTCCTCCCCCATCAACATACTCCATCTCATCGGGATCTATAAACACCTCACTGCCCACGAACTCATAATGAGATTCAGCATTATTCAGATTTCGTGGTCCAATGACAACTCGAATCAATGCCTTCCCTCTAATATGGTTGGTAAAACTCATATTCATATTCTTTTTCAGGCTTAACTCAATCCATGCATACAACACACGCTGATTTGTCCTTCCATCTGCCTTCTTCTCTTCTCGTTGGTTTGCCTCAATATCAAATAGCAAGGTTATACCGCTTCATGTGAACAAAACCTGAGCAAAACATCCGAAGCGTCTCTAGGGAAGCTGTAGATTCAGCTGCAAGACTGATTTCCGGAACTCATTCCGAAATATACCAAGTTCGATTATGTTTCTACCATCGGATCCGGTAGCTCAAGTCCCTTGTGACCCTCATCCTCGAAAATCAGCTTCGCTGCATCCATGAGAGATTTCTCTATACCTGCGATGTTATTGTTTGTCGCAACGATGAGATTAGCTTTCTCAATGATTCCTTCATCGTTGCAGACGTAGTTGTGCAGGAGAGTTCCTCGTGGGGCTTCAACAACGCCAACACCCTCTCCGGCATTCGCTTCAACATCAGCCAGTTTGACATCTTCGCTAACGATTTCTGGATCCTCAAGCAGTTTCTTGATCCACTCGGCTGCTTGCACCATCTCTATGACGCGTGCATAGTGATAGGCAAAGGTATGATGTGATGGCCGGCCAACAAGCTCTCGCATCTCCTCTAATGCTTCCTGTGCCATTGGTGTGGCCATCTTATCAGCAACGTTGCATCGAGCAAGAGAGTTGGCCCGCCATATACCCTCCGGATAACCAGCTGCCTTGTAGTAGATGTGAGTAGCATAGGAGTGATCCGAAACATGCTCACCATAATACTCGTCGTAATTTCTTGGTTCGAACTCTTCGACGATTTCGCCTTCCGGATCCATAACCCGAATCAAACCGTCATAGATGTCGAGTTCGCCATCATTGGCTAGACCCAGGTAATAGGTCGGAGTAACAGCCACTTTCGTTATCACGTCAAGGTAGTCATTGACAACAGTCTTGGCGAGGTCTACTGTCTTCTGAATGTTTTCGAACATCTCATCAGTTTTTGAAAGCCAGTGGTCTCGCTGTTCCTCGGTAATGGGACTCATCATCCCTCCAGGAATTGCTGTTGTTGGATGAATAGCTTTTGCTCCAACAGTCTTGCAGAGTTCCTGACCGAACTCCATCAGTTTGATAGCTTGCGTCGCAACACCCGGCAAGTGCTTGAGGACAGCAGCAACATTCCGAACAGCCGGATCTGCAAATGGCCCAAACACAAAGTCGGGGGCAGCAAGTGCATAGAAATGAATAGCATGTGAAGAAAGCTGTTTTGCTTCTATGAGGAGCCTTCTAAGTTTGATAGCAGCAGGGGGTGGTGTAACATCCCATGCATCTTCTACAGTCTTTACTGACGCAAGATGATGGGGAATCGGACAGATACCACATATCCGAGGCGCGATGCGAACAGCCTCTTCCATTGGGCGTCCTTCGAGGAACTTCTCGAAGAATCTCGTGCTGCTTACATTGAACTGTACATCTTTGACTTCGTTGTTAGGTCCTAGTTTGATGGTCAATGATCCATGGCCTTCAAGCCTGGTAACAGGATCGATTCGTATTGTTCGTTCGTCAGTCATTGGTCGTTCGCCTCCTCTCGCTTGATTCTCATACTTCCCAAATGGCTCGTTGGATAGGAGAATCGCCAAAATGTTCCAAGCGGATCCTTCACTTGCTCAAGAATTTCTTCAGGTTCGATTGGTGCATAGCTTCCAAGCATAGATATTCCTGCCGCACCCTGGTCATCATGAATCGGTGGCGGAGGTCCAAAACAGCCTCTACAAGGAGCACCTTTGTTCACACATTGTCCTTCACAAAGTCCCCAGGTAGCAGAACCCAAGCAAATGTATCCTTGTTCTAAAAGGCACCTATCCGGGTCGGCTTTCCCCTGGTAAGGTCGCAACACTTCAGGTATTGGAGTATCTTCTTTCTCCCTATCGCAGTAGTGGCAAACGGTATGAGGTGGTAATTCAATATCCTCACCCTTCAAGAGAGCGGTAAGTGCTTTCAAAATTAAGTCAGAAGTGGGCGGACAGCCAGGAAGGTAGATATCGAAATCAACGTAATCCTTGTTTGGTTTTACAACATCTGTTATTGGCGGGAGATTTTCCGTAGGTACTTCTCCGCCCTTCACAGTCTTGTTGTTGCGGAATTTCACATCGTAGCATTCCTCTATGTCCGAGAAGTTAGCCATTCCAGGAATACCACCGAATGTGCTACAAGAACCGAATGAAATCAGGGTCTTGCATTTATCTCTCATCACTTTCAATAGATGAACGTCTTCCTCAGTTCTAGCCATTCCTTCGTAGAGACCAATATCGATTGAGCCGTCAGGATATTCTTCCAGATGTTCATGTTTGAAGTCAGCCACGGCGGCCCAGAATTTGATATCCAGCTGTGGAAGAACATCTGCTAGATTCATGTGAATATCAACCAAGCTCTGAAAACAACCCCAGCAGGAACTCCCTTGACCCATTGCTACAGATACTTTATCTGGCATCTTCAGCTCTCCTTCAGTCCGTATATCAATTCCTCGCCGTTGTCATCAACGATTTCTATGTCGCCCCATCTAAGCATGCCAACGAGATTCCACACGACTTGGGATTTCTCTAGCTCGGTCTTGTCTGCTATCTCCGAAACAAGCGCAGGACCGTTGGTCAAAACTTCTTTGATGGCTCTACGTTGTTTTCTTATTGTCCCTCTCTTTTGCTTGAACATCTTCGAAAATTCGCTCATTGCCATTGCCTCTCAATAGGCCCGAGTTCACGGACCTGCTCGGTCATTGTAGTTACTCCATCTGCAAATTTCTGGGCCTCCGAAGCACTAGCCCATTGCAGCCGTACTCTCTTTGGATTGACACCAGCTTGTTCAAGAGCTTTCTTCATGAGTGCCCATCTGGCTCTTAGTTTTAGATTGCCGCTAGTATAGTGACAATCGCCGGGATGACATCCAGAAACAAGAACTCCGTCAGCGCCCATATCCAAAGCTGCCAAAATGAATTCTACGTCAATTCGTCCAGTACAATTCACTCGAATGATTCTCGCGTTAGGCGGATACTGAATCCGGCTGGTTCCTGCAAGATCGGCACCAGCATAGGAGCACCAATTACAGCAAAAAGCGACAATTCGTGGCTCCCAGCCTTCATCTGATTGAGTTTGCTTTGCTTCAGCGGTTGTCATTGGGTAACACCTCGTTTGCCACCTGCTGGTGGACAGAGATACGCCTCGACCATAGACATGATCTGGTCACTTGTAGAATGCCGCATGACTATCGCATCACTTGGGCAAGATGCGGCACATGTACCGCAGCCATGACATTTAGCCTCGGTAACACTTGCAACAGGCGGATCTTCGGTTTCGTCCATGGTTATCGCTCCATACGGACAGGTTGATACGCACGTATGGCACGAAGAGCAAAGATCGGAAAGGACATGCGCCACAGTAGATTCTATTTCCACCTTTTCCCGGGCCATCAACGCAGTAGCCTTTGCAGCCGCACCACTAGCGTCGACAACAGCTTCAGAAGCGTTCTTAGCAGCCTGTGCTGCTCCTGCAATCATCACTCCTGCAGTATGAGTAGTCAGTGGTGCAAGCTTGATATGCTCAGGATTGAAGAATCCGTCAGGTGCGCGAGTCAAACTGAACATATTTGCTACTTCCTCAATGCCTTCAGGTGGTAGCATTGCTGAAGCCAGAACGAGGATATCAGGTTCAAAATGAAGACTCTCGTCGGATAATACGTCAGTCCACTCAAGTATGACCGTACCGTCTTTTACTTCAACCTCTGGATTCTCATCAGTTGGGAACTTGCTGAATATCACGTGTTTGCTTCGAGCTTGTCTGTGAATTTCTTCGTGATTCTTCCCGTACGTACGCACATCTCTATATAGAATCACGACTTCATCTGCGGTCTCCTTGATTTCGCTGGCGGATTTCGCTACAGCAGTACAACAGTACCGCGAGCAATGTTCATGACCTTCTTTGCCAGGTTCACGACTTCCAACACAACCAATGAAAGCCACATTCTTCACCGGTTCACCGGTGCTTGGACGTTTCAACTCGCCATCCGTTTTCATTCTCTCAAGTTCTGCAAGAGTTATGACATCTGGGCTTTCTCCGTAGCCAAAATAGCCATGAGGTTCAAAGGCGTCAAATCCGGTCGCAACTATTGCTGTACCAATCTCAAGTGTGTCTTCCGAACCGCTACTTCGATTTCGAATCTTGGCTTCAAAATTACCAACATATCCTTCAAAGGCGGTAACCTCGGAATCCGTGAAAACACTGATTTTCGGGTGTTTCTTTGCACGCTTAACTAGGGGCTCTATGACTTCCTTTCCTTTCTCCATAGTCGGAAACAGGGTTGACCATTCAGCAACATGTCCACCCAGTTCTTCATTCCGTTCAACAAGTACAACTTCGAAGCCTCGGTCCGCTATGTCCAGTGCAGCTCTTAATCCGGCTATGCCGCCACCAAGAACCAAAGTCTTGGGCGTGACCTCGACTGTCTTTATTGGCAGACTCTCAAGCTTCGCTGCTCGAGCTACAGACATTCTAACAAGATCTTTTGCTTTCTCAGTGGCTTTTTCGGGTTCATTCATATGGCACCATGAGACATGTTCCCTCAGGTTAACCTGCTCGAATAGATACCTGTTCAGGCCTGCTTCTTCACATACCCGCCTGAAGGTTGTTTCATGCATCCGAGGGGAACAGCTTGCTACAACAACTCTGTTGAGGTTATGCTCATCTATCATATCTTGAATCAATCTTTGGCCAGCATCCGAGCACATGAACATCTCATGCGTGGAGTAAACAACGTTGGGTAGTTCGTCGGCGTTTTCCGCCACTTGCTCAACATCAACCACTCCTGCTATGTTATGTCCGCAGTGGCAAACAAAGACACCAATCCGTGGTTCGTCAGTAGTAGTCATCTTCACTCCTCCTTCTTGTTCAAGGCGATACTAGCCCGCATCGCAGCAGCACTTCCTGATGCAACTGAATCAGGAATATCCTTTGGCCCTTCCGCGCATCCACACACGAATATTCCTGCGATTTTTGTGTCAACAGGTTTCGTAAGCGTATCGGGAACTCCAATATATCCGGTTTCGTCCAAATCCATATTGAGAGTCTCTGCTATTTTGTCAAGATCTGAAGTGGGCTCAACTCCGGGACTCAAGACAACCAAATCATGTTTGTTTTCTAGTACTGTTCCGGTGGTCGTGTCTTCCACTCTGACCACTAAACCATCACTTTCGCTGTCTTCATAGACCTCACCAACTCTGCCTCTCACAAAGTTGACACCGAATCTAGTTTTGGCCATTTCATAGAATTGTTCGAAGCCTTTTCCGAAGGCTCGGATGTCTACAAAATAGACAGTCACGTCCGTATCGGGGTGATGCTCCTTCGCCATCACCGCGTTTTTGATTCCATACATGCAACAGATACGAGAGCAATACGGTACGCCTTTGTTCACGTCACGGGCACCAACACACTGTATGAAACCGATGCTTTCTGGAACAGCGCCGTCACTTAGACGAATCAAGTGTCCTTTCGTAGGACCTGATGCATTGATGAGCCGCTCATACTCAAGTGCATGAATGACATCTTGGAATTTGCCATAACCTAGTCGAGGGTAACGAGTCACATCAAACAGATCGTAGCCTGTCGCAATGACAATGGCGCCAGCGTTGATACGCAATCGCTGGTCCTTCATTTCGTGATCAATGGCATCGCGCTCACATGCTTTGATACATCTACCGCACTCAATGCAGTTTTCCATATCGATGGTATAGCTGTTGGGAGTCGCTTGGGGGAAGGGTCGATATATTGCCTTTCGAAAACCGATTCCCTGTTCAAATTCTGATGGCACTTCAATTGGGCATACAGAAACACATTCTCCACAAGCTGAACACTTGTCTTCATCAACATACCGTGCTTTCCTCAACACGATGACATCAAAATCGCCCTGTTCCCCTTCCACCTTCTCAATCTCGGAATAGGCCAGGAGATTGATGTTTGGATGCCTGTCAACTTCACTAAGTTTTGGTGTCAATATGCAGGCAGAGCAGTCCAGTGTAGGAAAGGTTTTGTCTATACTAGCCATCTTTCCTCCGATGGATGGGCTTTCTTCAACAAGATAAACTTGGAAACCCTGGTCAGCAATGTCCAGTGCAGCCTGCATTCCTGCAACACCGCCACCGACTACCACTACACTGTTTTCGGGTTTCGATGTAATATCGACTATTTCTTCTGTTTTCTGTACCGCCATTATTTGGCCTCCTGAAGAGTTCCAAAGACAGGTTTCGAATCGATACGGTTGAGCCATATGCCGAGATCATCCATAGGTATGCCAAGTGTTGGACCCATAAGCTGTGGTAAGGTCAACACGGGGATGCGTTCTTCTGAGTCCATACCCTCTCCGAATTGACACTGGGTTAGCTGGATATTGCAAAATTGACATGAGGTGACGAGGCCATCAGCGCCTGCGTTCTGAATATTCCGAATTTTGTCAATTCCGATTTTTGTTGCAACGCCCTCATCCATTGCCAGCAACGGTCCGCCACAGCATCGCGTTTTTCCTGTGTAGTTGACCTGTTCTGCCCCAATAATCTCGATAATCCGATCAATAATTGTTGGATTCTCAGGGTCATCAACCTGAACAATTTCGAAGGGCCTCGTGACATGGCAACCATAATGAGCAGCGAGACGCAGATTAGAATACGGGTTCACGACAGCTCGCTCAATTGCTTCGTAGCCAACATCTTCATTCAGAACTTGGAGAAGATGCTTCACTCTAGAGCTGCCTGTGTACTCCAAGTCCTCTTCTGCGAGAAGTTCGTTGAGCTCATCACGTAGTTCTGCATCATTATCAAGCTCATGTTTCACCATCTTGAGAGAACCGGAACATGCTCCACAGATAGCCAGAATGTCACGGCCATATTCCTCGCCCAAAGCGAGGATCCGTCCACTCATTGCGATGAAAGCCTTGTGACTTAGTGATTCAACAAACTGCGTACCACAGCAGTTGGCATCTTTCATATCAACAAGATTGACACCCAGCTTCTCTAGAACAAGTTTAGTTGCCCTCTCATAGGAGGGTAGCCTAACTGGCGTCGTACAACCAACATAGATGACTAATTCCTTCAAGCAAGTTACTCTCCATCAATGTAGCGTTTCTTTACTTTCTTGGAAAATTTGCAGTTCCATCCAAGATCAGGGTCCAATTCCAGATCGAGTCGATCGTCTTCCTGAAAATCAGTGTAGGAATCCGCTAGCATCCATCCGTCCTCCGCGATGAGATCTACCGTATCAGAGAATACATCAGGAATATGACCTTCTTCAGCTGCTAGCTCGCGTACTGCCCGGAAAATTTCGGCTATGCTGACACCTTCCTGGCATCGTTCTTCACACATTCTGCAGGTCATACACAGCCATGGTAACTCACTTGTGAGAACCTCTTCTCGTTTCCCGAGGATTATTTTCTGAATAAGCTTCCTCGGTCGATACTTATCAGTTTCATTTGCTACCATGCAACTTGCAGTACAAATGCCGCATTGAACACATTTCGAGATTCCTTCGCCCCCAGGCCGCTTCGAGAGCTCTTCAACGAAGTCGGAATTTGGGACAAATCGTTCTTTGTCTGTCATTGGAGTTCAATTCCTTGCAAACTCGCGTCCCGTATGCTGTAGTGGACAGGACCTGATATCAGTAATAAGAGGATTTTGGTAAGGTTGTGGATTGTTCTCATTTCGACGCATGCATATCACAGTATCCAGCATGAATAGATTATAGGTTACAGATTGATACTTCTTTCGCTTTGCCTGTTATATTTAGACGGCGCATTCGGCCATTCTGCTAGAAGTTGTACATATTTCCGATGCAAGTTTTAAGGATTGACTTGAAATCGAAGATGTAAATCTATCTCGAGGAATATCATCAAGTGATGGGTCTAGTGAAATTCCAGATTATTGTTTGTTTTCTCCTTCAGATAAGAGAATACTAACCTTCATGGCAGCTGCGCTTCCAGCAGAAACGCTGTCTGGAATATCCTTAGGTCCATCAACGCAACCTGCAACGAAAATTCCGGGCATGCTGGCTTTCACAGGGTCTGATAGGAGAGAAGGCACATTGATGTAGCCATCATCATCGAGCTCTGTACCTAACTCGATTGCCATATCACGAAGCCCCTCAGGAGGCTGGATGCCAGGACTCAGAATCACAAGGTCATGCTCATAGTCGTTGATTGAACCTGTTGTTGTTTCCTCCACTCTCACACGGAGGTTTTGACTTTCAGCATCCTCCATTACACAACCAACACGTCCCCTTACGAAATTTACCCCGAATCTTCGTTTTGCCATTTCATAGAATTCCTCGAAACCTTTGCCAAAGGCTCTGATATCAGCGAAGTAGATTGTAACTTCCGTATCGGGGTGATGCTCCTTCGCCATCACCGCGTTCTTGATTCCATACATACAGCATATACGAGAACAGTATGGTACGCCTTTATTCACATCGCGGGCACCAACGCACTGAATGAATCCGATGCTCTTTGGAATCCTGCCATCACTCAGTCGAATCAGATGACCCTTGGTAGGTCCAGCGGCACTAATCAGACGTTCATACTGCATTGCATTGATGACGTTGGGATACTCTCCAAATCCTAGACGCGGATACTCTGAGACATCAAAGAGACGTGCTCCCGTGGCAATCACAATCGATCCGACTGAGATATCCATAATCTCTTCTCGCATCATATGGTCGATAGCATCTCTGTCACAAGCATCTACACACAGCTTGCACTCACAACAATTAGCACAGCCAAGACATCGCTCAGCTTCAGCTAATGCTATCTCTTTGTTGAAGCCGAGCTCAACTTCCGAGAAACTATTCCTTCGAGAAGCCACACTCTGCTTCGGCATTGCGGCTCGTGACTCAATTCGACGCTCACTCTTATCTACTTCGTAGGATTGTACTCGGTGCCTATCTTCGGTTCGACCTTTTCGCAAATCATGGCCACTGAGATACCGATCTATTGACTCAGCAGCATCTCTTCCATGTGCGACTGCTTTGACCACAGTGTAAGGCCCGGAAACGAGATCGCCGCCTCCAAATACACCTTCAACACTTGTTTCAAGCGTTATGGGATCCGCTTTCAACAGCCCCCTGTCAGTGCAGTCGCACTCATTCTGAATGCCCACAGGATCTGGACTCTGGCCAATGGCAACTATCATGTTGTCCATTGCAATGGTGAATTCAGAGTGGGGAATTGGGATTGGTCTCCTCCTTCCCGAGTGATCAGGTTCGCCAAGTCTCATTCTCACGCATTTAACGCCCGCAAGTGCATTCTTCGAAGTAAGAATCTCAACCGGCTGAGTCAAGAACATGAACCTGACACCTTCCTCCCGAGCATCTTCCACCTCACTTGGAATGGCAGGTAGTTCAATCCCGGAACGACGATAGATGACAACAACATCAGATGCACCCATACGCAGCGCCACTCTAGCAGAATCAACAGCTGCGTCACCACCGCCAACTACAGCGACCTTTTCCCCTACTTCTATCTCCTCCCCTCTTGCAATCTTATCCAAGAATTCAGTCGAGTGAAAAATCCCGCTCATTTTCTCTCCATCAATTGCTAGCCGGTTGCTTACCGACGCACCAGTAGCCACAAAGATGGCATCGAACCCGGCGTCGTTGAGTTCTTCAAATGATTCTACCCGATGATTGGTTTCTATGTTAACACCCAGTTGCTTGATTCTATCTATTTCATAATCCAACACATTGCGAGGCAACCTGTATTTTGGTATAGCATACCTAAGAAGACCACCAGGCTCGGAATTCTGTTCAAACACAGTGACAGGGTAGCCCTGTCGTATCAGGTGATAAGCACAGGATAGGCCTGCAGGGCCAGATCCAACAACAGCGACCGATGAATCCTTATCAAGTTCAATAGGCTCTACATCGGGAGATTCACCAGCCATCTCATAATCAGCAAGAAATCTGTGAAGATTACGTACACTGATGCTTTCATCAAGCATTCCTCGTTCGCATTCAGCTTCACAGAAACCGATGCATACTCTCCCAAGGACTCCCGGAAAAGGAATAGAGTCCCTTACGATTTTCAAAGCCTCATCAAATCGTCTTTCTTTCATGAGAGAAATGAAGCCCTGAGCATTCACCCCAGCCGGGCAACTGGCCCGGCATGCCGGTAATCCCTTCTTATTGATTGTATATGTGTTGGGCGTGGCTTGTGGGAAGGGTTGATAGATGGCTTTTCGAAAGCCGATTCCCTGATCAAACTCGCTTGGCAGCTCCACTGGACAGGCTTCAACACATTCACCACATCCAGAGCACTCATCAGGATTCACGTACATTGGTTTCTTAACAACTTGAACATCGAAGTCTCCAGCGACACCACTCACACTTCGTATCTCACTATATGTCAGAAGACGGATATTCGGATGCCGGTCAACTTCGCTAAGTTTTGGAGTCAGAATACATGCAGAACAATCGAGCGTAGGAAAAGTTTTGTCGATCATAGCCATACGACCGCCGATAGATGGACTCTTCTCCACAAGCACGACGTTAAAGCCCTGATCTGCGATGTCCAATGCTGCCTGCATTCCTGCAACACCCCCACCAACTACCATTGCAGTCGTTTGATTTGGGCGTTTATGCAAAGAATCGATCGGTTTTGCTACATCAGCGCACATATCACTTCATTCCTTCTCAAGGTCATGCCTGCCTGCTGCTGTAGCATGGTCTCCGATGATCTACACGGGCACATTCAATTGAATCGCATTATTAGATTATCAAATTAGCAGTCATGTTCCATTGACAACATAAAACAGCTTCCCGTGTAATAAATCTTACATTTCTCTCCCATATTTGACTTATCCAGTTCATATTCCGTTCTAGGACTTTTTCTTCGCATATCCTCAAATAACGGAGGGGGTTTCAAGCTATTCTTCTGACTTCAGATTAGCAGTCAGTTTTCACACATCATTCAGAATCATCCAGCTCCTGTGTTCAGGAATTGAGAGGGTACACGCCATATTCTTTTGCAGCACGAATCATTGCACGAACATTCTCGGGAGGGCTTGTTGGTGGCACATCGCAACCTGGAGCAAGAATCATAGGACCGTTACGCCCACCAGCATACATAGCTTGCTTACTGGCTTGTACAACACTCTCTGGTGTACCTTCCAGGAGCTGATTGGCTGGGTCGATATTGCCTACGATGGTAGCATCAGGAACTGCTTCTCTTGCTTTTTCCAAATCGAGAGGTGCATCAACACTAAGGCCGTCTGCACCACTTAATTCCATTCGATCTATGATTCTGAGGACATCACCACATACATGGTAGACCGCATTCGTCTCTGAATCATGTAACCAGTCCACCACGTCCTTATCGTATTGCCAAAAGAAGTCTTTGTACATTTTTGGTGAAATCATATCAGGTGAAGCGACTGGATCTGAGAAGTCTACTATATCAACCAAATCAAGAAATGGTTCTATTGCGCTTTTCCACACCTCTGTGCTCCAATTGAATATTTCATGAACAGATTCAGGCTCTTCGATTAGTTGCATCATGAGAGTCTGTGTTTCCATCAATCGGGACACATTCGAAACAGGCCCAATAGTCGCGAGCCAGATGCATTTCTGTGATCCTAATTCGTCAACAAGCTTCTCTACACAATCAAGTGCAGCTTGTGCTCTCGGTTCCTCCGACGAATCAAATTCGCCCAGCTCATCAATATCGGAAGCATCTGTGATTGCTGGTTTCTTTACAATGGGAAAGCCGCCTTCGGGAATTCTCAGCTCTGTTCCATAGTACTCGGGAATAATCAAAGGACTAAACATAGGACAGACTGCATCAGCATCAAAATCATTGTCAAAACGTAACCATGCTTCAGCCATAGCATCGGAATCGTAATCTACTTCGTCAAGATTCATGCCATAGTGATTGTAGGTCCAAGCAGTGGATATCACACTTACGGGAATTCGTTCTGGTTGTTTTCCATCAAGAGCAGTCTGAATAAGATTCCGTGAAGACATACCATCTACTCCTTCTCTGCCAACCGGACAGCCACATCAACTGCTTCCATGGCATCTTTTCCATACCCATGAGCACCTATTTTCTCTGCATAATCATGGGATACGGGACCACCGCCAACCATCAGTTTTGCGCTAACGCCGTTTGCATTCAGAGATTCTGAAATCTCTTCCATTTTCAGCATTGACGTGGTCATGAGAGCTGAGACAGCAACAATATCCGCTTCGTTCTCTTTTGCCGCTTCAATGAACTCGTTCGCAGGAATATCCGTTCCCAAATCGATTACCTTGAAACCAGTAGCATCAAGCATTGTTTTCACGAGATTCTTACCTATGGAATGTATATCGCCCTCACAGACACCAATCACAACGGTGCCACTAGCTTTGGTATCGATTTCAGTTAGATGGGGTTCGAGCACCTCCATACCCGCTTCAAATGCTTTTGCTGACATAAGTATCTCAGGCACGAAATATTCCCCCTTTTGATATAGTTCACCAACTTCCCTCATCGCCTTGGAACAACCTTTGGTAACAATATCAAAAGCCTCAATACCCTGATCAATAGCTTTCTTTGTTAAATCGGGAACAATCTCCCGATTGCCTTCTCGTATCGCTGTAATCAAATCACTCAGGACGCTGTTGTCTGACATAAAGGGGGGCACCTCTAAGGGACATTCGTTCTCTTGATAGGAACAAGATTGTGTAGATGATATATGATATAAGAACGTATTGAGAGCGGAAAAAACATAGTGGCGAGATTATGAGTGAGAGGAAACCTATTGATATTGTAAGAGAAGCTATTCAAAACAGACCACCTGGAAGAGTGCCAGTTATTCCATTGGTAGGACTTGTTTCTTCACGATTATCAAATCGCTCGTTGAAGGACCTAGTTCATGATGCGGATAAGCAGATCAAGTCTCAACTCGGCATGCTCAAAGAATACAGTTATGACGGTGTTATCACCTGCATGGATCTAACAGTTGAAGCTGAAATGTTGGGGGCAGGTGTTGAATTCAAAGATTCTGAATTTCCGTATGTGAATAAACATCCGTTTGAGAGTGTAGAGGGAATCTTTGATGCATCTTTTGATGATATTCACGGTTCAAGACTGGGTGTAGTCATTGATTCTATTGAGGGCTTGGTAAATGCAGTTGGAGAAACTCATCTAGTCAGCAGCTATGTCATCGGTCCGTTTACTCTTGCAGGACATCTCCTCGGAATGAACAAGCTAATGGAACTGACAATAGAAGACCCTGGGACAGCAAAAGATGTAATCAACCATTGTCAGAAAATCCTTAGACCATACATAGAGGCACAGATTGAGGCGGGTTCTCATAACGTTATTGTATTGGAACCAACCGCTAGTACCAGTATCATATCGCCTAGATTCTTTGAGATGTACGCACTAGCAAATCTCCGAAAAATCAACAATCTGATTCATGAAAAAGAATCTCTGGCAACGCTGCATATTTGTGGTCACACAACTCCAATTCTAGAACTGATGGTTGGAACTGAAGCAGACGCGCTCAGTTTGGATTCCGCGGTCAGCTTGAATGTAGCTACGGAACGGATTGACCGCAAAGCTACGATTATCGGCAATGTTGATACTAGCACGATGCTCACAGGTACACCTGATGAGGTAGCCGAAGAATCAAAACAGTGTATCCAGGACACCAACGCCACGGAAGGCGGGTTCATACTCAGTACGGGATGTGATATTCCCATCGAGATACCGCTTGAGAACCTCCGAGCACATGTACATGCCGCACTGCAGGAATGAAGTTGGATACGTGTGTTTGGACCACGTCTTCACTGCTAAAACCGATTCTTCAGTCTCTCAATCGCATGTACTATTGTCTCGTGTTCGGGAGCAAAGGATACTCTAAGATAATTGTCACCCTCCAGGCCGAAATAATGTCCAGCCATCATTAAAACACCAGTCTTCGAAAGAATATACGCCATAGCAGTTTCAGATGGAGAACTCCCATTTGTCAGGGCACTTAGTTCATCGTCCTTTAACAGCTTCTTGATTTCTTCGTCTTGGTCGATGTGATGGGTCATCTCATCCATTTTTTGATCTACTAATTCCCGAATTGAGATCAGCATGAACAAGCTGCCATTCGTTTTGACGGGTTCAAGATAGGGTATGTCTTTTTCAAAAGCATCAATGAGTAAATCCGCCCGTTTCTGGTACTCTGTGAGCATATACTCAAGTGAAACCTCTGGACTACTTAATGCAGCAACTGCAGCATGTTGAGAGAGGGTTGGAGCACAAATGGCTGTCTGTTCATGAATTCGCTTGTAGCAATTCATAAACCTCTCAGGTCCAATAATCCACCCTATTCTAAAGCCTGCCATCGCGTGACTTTTAGAAAGACCACAGAGTGTGATTGTACGGTCCTTGAAATCCGACAGAGATGCGATGCTGACATGTTTCGCTCCGCGATAAACCAATCGTTCGTAGACTTCATCGGCTATGATATACAAATCGTTATCTTCAGCGATTTCTCCAATAGCTTGCAGGTTCTTTGCACTCCATACAGCACCGCTTGGGTTGCTCGGAGTGTGTACAACGATTGCTCGGGTGGAGCCCGTAACAGCATTCTTGATGTCTTCTGGGTCGGGTTGGAAATTTGCTTCACTGGAGGAAGGTACTTGAACAGGGGTTCCTCCTAGGATTTGTACCATTCTGCTGTACCCAAAGTAGGCAGGAGTAGGTATTACTATTTCTTCATTCTCCTCCAGAAGGCATTGGAATGTATTGTAAATAGCGGGAGATGTTCCTGAAGTAACGACAATTTCCTTTTCAACATCAAAACTGAAATGATTGTATTCTTCGCATTTGGCCAAAATTGCTTCTCTGAGGTCAAGAAGCCCTTCGTCAGGAGAGTAGTGTGTTTTTCCCTCACGTATCGCTGCCAATGCAGCATCCTTTACAAATTCAGGAGTTTCGAAACTTGGTGATCCAATTGAGAGTTTCAAAATATCAGGCATTTTTGAAAGACGCAGTACTAGGTCGATTCCACTCCGAGGAAGACCTTCAATTCTTTGATTCAACTCTGGCATATGATTGGGGCCTCGATGGGCGAGAAGAAGAAGAACTCCCTCAAAACTCATTCCACTGAGGAAAAAAGCTAGGAATCTCTGAAATGGTGATGAAAGAAAAAATATTGAGAGAACCATCGGAATACAAAAACCGATGGTGATTCTCTCTACTGTTTACTATTCTACAGATTCAGTCTCTCTACAACGAACTCGGGAAAGTCGAGCATTCTCATCTCTCCCTGGCTACGCTTGGTCGCTTCCCGCAGATTAAATGTGCAAAACGGACATGCCGTAGTGAGGATTGATGCACCGGTCTCTTCAGCCTCGATGATTCTTGTGTCTGCTGCTTGCCGCGCTTTGTCACGATTGGTTGACCGGACCCCACCGCCAGCACCACAGCATGAAGCTGTTTGTTTACTCTTATGCATCTCAACGAGGTCCACATCAGGAATGCTCGCCAATGCTTCTCGTGGGTCATCATAGATTCCCATGTGTCGTCCTACGTGGCAGGGGTCGTGATAGGTTATGCCAACCTCTTCCCCTTCCGGGAACTCTATCCGTCCCTCCTCGATCAGCTCCTTTAGGAGAGTTGGGAAGTGAACTACCTCGAATGGAAGCTCTTCTCCGAGTATCTTGGGATAGTCAAGGGCGAGAGTCCGGAAACAGCCTGCACAAGCAGTGACAACACGATCTGCTCCAGCTTTTTTCAGAGCTTCCACGTTGTGTCTGGCCATCTCCTCTGCCTGCTCTTGATAACCAGTTCTCAATGCCACGCTGCCACAACACCATTCATCTTCCCCTAAGAGCTTGAAATCCACGCCTGCATGCTTCAGCACCTTGATGGTGGCTTCAGCTATCTCAGGAAGTCGATACGTCGCCATGCAACCTGCAAAATATACAATCATCTCTATCATGCCTCCGCCAGTTCTTTCAGTCTGTTACGCTTCTTCGGATTCTCGCCGAAGGGATTGTGTGTCTCCCTGATGTTCTCAGCAATCTGCTTCGAGACTTCATGGCCATAACCTTTCTCGACTAGCTCCGCCCTTGCAGCCTCAACAACAGATGGGATATCCAGTCCTGAAAGACAGGTAGCCTGGCAGTTCTTGCAGGTAGTGCACTCGTACATTCTACCCGCTACTTCATCCCAATCCAACCAGCCCTGCAGTAACGCATAGAGAATGGTCATTTTCCCTTTAGCGCTGTTGGATTCCAGCTTTGTCTCTTTGTAGATGGGGCAGTTAGATTGACAGAGCCCGCAGCTTACACATTCCATGATAACATGTTCATATTCTTCGATTGCCATTTTTCTCACTCCCAAATCTCCTTGTCCTCAACGTATGCAGGAAAGGTGAATTCGATTCCTTCGTCACGCTCTTCTCGGTCAAGGCCCATTTTGCCAGGGTTTAGTATGCCCTGAGGATCGAATATCTCCTTGATTTTTCGGTCAAAGTTCAGTGCCTTGTCACCAATAGCCTCTCTAACGTAAGGATTCCTAACATAACCCAGACCGTGTTCGGCTGTCAGTACTCCACCTATGCTTTGGACATAATCGATTATCTCACGTTCTGACTGTTTCATAGCCTTCCAGTGGTCACGATTCTGGGGATCAATGAGCACAGCCGGGTGGATGATACCTATGCCCGTATGACAGAAGACTGCAGCAATGAGCCCGTGAGAGCGGATAATCTTGCCAATCTCTCTCATAGCTTCAGCTTGCTTTGACAGTGGAACACAGGGGTCTGCTGCAGCGAAACCAATCTCGCGGTATCCAGGATTGGTCTCCATCACGGCAACATCGATTTCCATCCGTGGAGCCCATAGCCTTCTGACACCGGCATCATCACGGGCAACGGTGACTTGCTTGCCACCATGCTCTTCTAGGATTGAGGTTATCACATCGATTTTGCGCTGCAGGTCTTCCTCGCTGTAACCTTGAAGGTCTCCAACAAAGTTGGCTTCACATTCAGGGAATCCGAAATCCATCACATCGTTTATTGTTTCTACCGTGTAGCCATCTGTTGCTTCCAAGGTACCAGCTTCGATTCCTGACATGGTGATGGCAAGAGAGGCGTCTATCAAATCATCAAGGTCATCAAAGAAAGCACCCACACTGGCTTCAACAGGTGGTCTAGGAATAACTCGAAGAGTGGCCTTCGTAATGATTCCCAAGGTTCCCTCTGAACCGGCTATCAAGGACATGAGATTGAACCCCATATTGCTCCGGGGGGGTCTTCCGCCTAGCTCCATAACAGAGCCGTCAGCAAGAACGACCTCCATTGCCTGAATCCACGACCCTACTCTTCCGTATTTGTAGGCATGATGACCGTTGGAATCCGAGGCAAGGATTCCACCAATACTAGCAGCGTCGTGGCTGCCAACATCATGTGGGAAAGTCAGGCCATGCTTCTTCAGTTCATGGTCGAAGGTCTCATACCTAACACCCGGTTCAACAACCGCAACCATATCTTCGTTGCTGATTTCGAGGATTCGATCCATACGAGATAAGTCAAGGATGATTCCTCCGTCTACCGGGAGCGAGGAGCCTTGGAACGAAGCACCGCCTCCACGAGGTGTTATGGGAATGTTCTCGTCCGCGGCCAGTTTGACAATATCTATCACTTCTTCCCGAGTAGTTGGGAAAACAATTGCATCTGAGACCGCGAAATACGGCGTTAGGTCTCTCGCATACGCTACACGATCCACCTTGTCCGTAACGAGGTTTTCGCTCGGTACTATTTCGCTTAGTTTCTTTCTGTAGTCAGTCATTGGCTGTAGAATCTCCAGAGAACAGTGTTTTGTGTTGAAGAAATTTCACTGTTTGATACTAGTTTTCTATCAGAATCAACACCAAGTCGAGTTTTGCAAAAGATAATGAAAAGCGTCTCGGATGTGGCAGAATGTTCCTACGCAATTTCCATAGTGGGCCTTATCTCCTGTAATGCTGGGAGCCAAATCGAAATGCCACGTTTTGAGATATAATTTCCTTCATCCGGTTTGCACAATCTCATTAAGTCTAAGACCTATAAATCAGTAACACTCGGAAAACGAATTCTTATAGGAGCAATCACAGAGATGACTAAGAGATTTGGCATTGCAGGACTCCAGCTGAAAAGAGATAGTGATAGCTCACAGTCGAGTCTAGAAAAATTCAGATCTATGGCTAGAGACACCCTCAAGGAATTCCCATGGATTGATTTAGTTTTCACTGGCGAATACTATCTTCAAGAGCATGAAGCTGGTGAAAGCTGGAGACCTTACGCGAATACCTTTCCTAACGAGTTGACAAATCAAATCTCGGATATCGCCAAAGAACTCGATACATGGATCATTCCTGGCACGCTCATAGAAGAAACCGATATTGGCATCTTCAACACCATTCTTGTTTTTGACCCAGACGGAAAAATCGTTTGCTCTTATAGAAAGGCGTTTCCCTGGCGTCCTTCCGAAGACTATGATTATGGCGATAAACTAGTTGTTTTTGAAGTTGAGGATTTTGGAAGGATTGGACTATCTATCTGTTATGACATCTGGTTTCCGGAAGTCGTTCGCAACCTGGCTTGGATGGGGGCAGAAGTTGTTCTACATCCTACAGCGAATCCGATGCCAGATCGAGATACGGAAATAATGCTAGCACGTGCCCAGGCGGTGTTCAATCAGTGTTACATTTTGAGTCTCAATATAGTAGAGGAGATTGGTGGAGGCTATTCAGCTTTCGTAGACCCTGAAGGTAGAATCTTGAGAAAATCTGGGCCAGAAGAAACGGTGCTAACTACCGTAGTTGATTTTGATCATGTTTCTTGGTTAAGAGAACATGGTACATTTGGAAACACTCCAGTATGGAAAAGCTTACGCGATTCAAGAGTTAGGGAGAATCTTCCGGCATACAGGAACTTCGAAGACGGAACAGTTCTTGAGAATCTAGGAAATCTTGACAAAAAAGAGAATCTCAATGATTGATTCTAGCCTTTCGGAAAAAATAGCTGTGAGGGGGGCAACACCCAATCGAGCACTGCACCCCGTCGTCTCACAGGTTATACTGAATCGAGGCTTACTTAGCGGCCTGCAAGTTTGTAGATTACGAACAGTAGGATTACAAGCCCAAAGACGCCTCCGTATCCCAGCAATAGATTCTGGTCAAAGAAACCAAAGTAGATGCCAAGATAGGGAATGTCCAACAGAAAGCTGTTGAATGTCTGGAGGAGCACATCTATCTGCAGAAGTTGGATAACATACACGAATGCATTCCAACCAACCAAAATCCACTGATACATGAACAATGCAATTGGTTCTGATTGATAGAATAGCAAGTAGAGCATACCAAAGAAGATTAGAAACACAGCGGCAAATCCGGCGTAATCAACACCCTTGAAACCGATGTCTTCAATATATGTGCGTTCTTTCTTCGCTCCGAATGCTCGAGCGTTGATAGCAACCTCCAAGTCCATAGCCTTTCGAAACATCAAGAGTAGAAGAGGCGTTACAATTGGCACATAGGCCCTACGCAATTTTTGATAGAAATTGGCCTTCTCGATGTCAAAAGCGCGTATTTTCTGTGCATCAATGATAGCCTGCCAGCTTTCCTGCACGAGAGGTACGAATCTCATCGCAGTAACAAGCATGAAAATCATTTTCTGAGGTACACGAATCTTCGCTAGTGCCGCGTTTAGTCGGCTCATAGATGTGGTCATGGTGAATATAGGCAGCACCGTAACAACAGCTATGATTCTTGTACTAACAAGAAAGCCAAACATGACACCTCCGATTGTGAGTTGTCCGTAATTCGTACCAGTACCCGGTACAGGATAGTCGAAAAGTTGGAGGATAACAGTTTGATCTCCCAACCTATACGTAAGACCCTGCACAATCATCAGGAATAGAACCATCCATTTCATCAAGCTAAGGAGGAATCCCAAGCTTCGTAGTTCTACTCTTCCTGCCATCCACCAAGCGGCACCCACAAGAATCCAGAGAAAGACTATGCTCAAGTCTGTAATCTCATCTATGAGCAAAGCAAATATCAGTGCTGTACCGACATAGGCGAGCTTCACAAGTGGATTCATTTTGTCAAGGTATGTATCTTTCGGGACATATTGAAACGCCATTCTTAGGCACCTCCTCTCTCAATAACATCAACCATTTCATCCACCGTGAGAAGCAGATCCTTGATGCCGTAGTCCTTCAGTTTCTCTGCTAGTTGTGATATTTGAGGTGGAGTGATGTCTGCTTGTTCCATAATATCATGCATTCCGAATACTTCTCTGGTAGGGGCATCGGCTACTTTCTTACCATCTGCTAGTACTATTGTTCTTGGAGCGTATGTAGCCATCAGCTCCATATCATGGGAAATCATCAGTATGGTCTTGTCTTCCTTCTGCATATCTTTCGCAATCTGACAGATTCGGTGTCGCCCACGATAATCTTGAGCTGTAGTTGGCTCGTCGAGGATTAGGATTTCAGGACCCATGGCGATGCCTGCTGCGGCCGCCAGTTGCCTCCTGTTTCCAAAACTAAGCCTGAATGGAAAAATCTCCCTTTTGTCCTCGAGATTGGCACGTTTCAGCGCATCATCAACACGCTTTTCGATTTCTTCCTCGGGCAATTTGAGATTCTCAAGACCGAAACGAATCTCCTTCTCAGCACTAATACTAAAGAGCTGGAAGTCAGGATTCTGGAGTATTAACTGAATTGTTTTTGCCAATTCTCCAGTAGTCATCTTGCTAACATCATTTCCAAGAGCGTTAACTTCACCCTCGGTAGCATCAAGTAGACCGAGGAAGTGTTTGACTAATGTTGTTTTGCCAGAACCATTCTGGCCGATGATAGAGACAATTTCTCCCTTCTTTATGTCTATGTCCACACCTCTAAGTGCTGTAACAGGTTCTCTACCTTCATAGACATGTACAAGGTCAGAAGTTTCCAGAACAGTCTCTTCAGATGGTTGTTCGTACTTGGGAGGTTCTTTCCAATCTATCTTGATGAAGCCCTGGTCCAGCAAATCAGTAAGAAAATCATAGGCTTCATCCAGGGTTATAGGAATGCCGCCTCGTCGCTGATACTGTTCTTCGAAACCGGGGATCTTGTCAGCAAGACGTTTGCAGAGAATCGTCACCTGAGGTGGATTCACTCCAATTGAGTCTAGCTTCTCAACATGTGAGAACACTTCTCTTGGAGATCCTGTTTCAACAAGTTCACCTTCGTTGAGCACAATCACCCGATCCGCGAATTCGGCCACTTTCTCTGTCTTATGACTGGTAATAACGATGGAAAGATCCTCTTCCTTTGTCAAACCATTCAATGTATCCAAGACTTCAGCTGTTCCCACTGGGTCCAACTGGCTTGTAGGTTCATCCAGAACAAGAAGATCTGGGAGCATAGTCAAACCAGCTCCAAAAGCCACTCTTTGTTTCTGGCCACCGCTCAAATCAGCTGGCCTTCGTTCGTGCAATCCCTCCAATCCACAAACTTTCGACGCGAAATCAATTCTATCCAGGATTTCATCTTTCGGAACAGCAAGATTTGCTGGTCCAAATGCTAATTCTGATTTCACGTCGTTGGTCACAAACTGGCTCTCGGGGTCTTGAAGAACCATGCTGACATGTTGGGATAGCTCGATTATCGGAGTTTCCCATGGATCCAAATCAGCTACTGTGATTTTGCCTTTCTCAGTACCTGCATAGACCATCGGAATAACTCCATTCAGATGGAAACAGAGTGTGGTCTTTCCAGCCCCATTTGCACCCATTACTGCTATGACCTCTCCTCGGTTAATAGTAAAAGAGACGTCCTTCAGAGCAGTTGGGCCTCGCTCATAGGTGAAAGTTACTCTGTCGACTTTAACTAATTCATTAGTTGCCATAAACGATATCCTTCCGCAATATTTCATTGACGTCGAAAACCGGGTCCAAACTGGTCAAATAAAAGTCAGAAGACACCGGCTGTCTAAGCCGGTGTCCGTGTATACTAATATATAGGTTACCAAATCGCTCTTGGTATTCTTGGCAGGCCACTGCGCTCTAATGCTTCAACCACAGGTACAGCAATAATCGATGTGATAATTGCCATAGCTGGTACCCAAGGCATATACGCGATGTGAGTAGCGATGCCCAAGGCCACAGAGTACTCAAGAATTAGCCAGTAGATTGTACCCCATGGAATGTACCATGCCATCAGACCCATCAGCACGGCCAAGAAGACAGCGAGATATCTCTTGGGTCTATCTTCTCCACGTGCCCACTCTGGTATGAATTTGGTGCCAAGTGGTGTTATCAATAGGATAAGCCAAGGCAGCCAATAGTACAGAGCAAGGATGGAAACTAGTGGATCCCAGGCATATTCACCAGTTCCTGTGCCAACTCCCGGAAAGATGAATGGGAATACAGTGGCAAAAATACCTGTAACAATCCAGAAGATTATTGCCATTCCCATGAACTTCTTGTCATCGGCATTGAGTGCAAATGCAGTATAGAATGCGGGCAGTACACCCGTTAGCAAGATGTCAAGAGGTCCGAGAGGAAATGTTGCAGGACTAATGAACATACCAACAGTCCCGCCGATTACAGCTGCAAGAATACCGCCAATGGGACCAAGGACTAATGGTCCGATTGCCGAGAACACCACTGACAGTGGCACGAAACCGCCACCGCCAACATATGGGAAGATCGGTACAAGAGCTAGTGCGCCTTGAATAGCACCATAAACGGCTATGAAGGCAATGCTAGCTCCACCGTATCCCATTGGAGCTCTTTCTCTTTCTCTTACGCGTTCTTCTTCTGCCAGTTTTATCTCCTCCGCTTAGGAGAATTATTATCTCCTAATCGTTTTAGTATGTCTGTTTACCCATCCGCATTATATAAGGTTCGGGGTTTCTTGAATAAAGGATTATATAGATTTGATAATGAGCATTTTCAAAACTTATTACAATTACAAAGCGATAAAAAACGCTCCAAAACTCAGAACGGACAAAATAATCGTGTGTTACTGCTCCATTCAACTGATTGTCAAAACTGTACAGAGACCGAGGGTTTCACCGTTTTTGGATCATAGTTCCGTATCCTGTGACGCTTGAGAATCCAATGGAATCACGAAGACAGTTCATCAAGCTCCTTCAACAGTTTGATAGCAGTCGGATTATCCACAAACCGTTCAACAATCTCTCTGGCTCGACGAAGGTACTCGAGTGAGATGCTTTTCCCCATTTCTTCGCATTTAGCAACGGTCGCAAGATTTCGGGCATGTCTGATTGAAGTAGCTTCTTCATCAAATGATGAATCAAATTCTTCGGACCAGAACCTACTGAGATAATCGATATTCTCTCGTATCAAGTTCGCATCGTTCATAGGAGGATCATGACTTGGTACCAGCAAATCCCAATCCATTTCAAGATATGATTCTAGGCTTTTGAGATATCCATCGATGTCAGGAGTATTTACGTACGGGATAGGGCTTTCCACATTGTCTCCAACGAAAAGCACTGAATCCTCCGAATCATACAGGCTGGCACAATCAGACGTGTGGCCTGGTGTATGCCAGAAGATGAGATTCTCATGATGCAATTCGATTCTCAGCCTTAAGGTGATGTTTGGCAAAACTAACGTGACGTCTCCAATCATGCTCTCGCCATATTCTTGTATTTCCGACTCACCATGCTCCAACAAGAGATCTCGGCATTTCTCATGAGCGATAACCGTGCTACTGTCCAGAGTACAAGTGCCCCAAACATGATCATAATGGTAATGTGAATAGAAGACAAAGAATCGTCTGAGATCATAGCCATTTTCGCTGAACCAACTCAGGATTTGGGTTATAGCGTCTGGACCTAGAAAGGTATCGCAAAGGTACGCTGCCTTTTGGCCTAGTATCACGTATACATTTGTCAAGAATGGCTCATGAAAAGAAAAGACAAAACTTCTCTGGCCTACTTCAAGTACATCCATGATTCCTCGTTTCTTTAGGACTGTATAAAACCATCGAAGAGAGAAGGACAGCACAGTTTGTACTACTATTCAGCAAGACCCGTTCTTGGGAACCAAGGAATTCTCACCAATGAAGGATTTGATGTGAGTTTCAAAATGTCTATGTGGTGGTTCGACAGTAGTACATGTAACGGAGTAGATGCTTTTGGTAGAGTTCCCAGACATAAAGGACACAATGAAACGAATCCGTGGAATCGCAAATCATACCCCAATCATGACATCCTCAAACATTGACAGCATGGCCAACTGTAATGTTTTCTTTAAGTGTGAGAACTTTCAGAAAGGTGGGGCATTCAAATTCAGAGGGGCATACAACGCAATCAGCCAGCTATCTGATGAGGAAAAGGAAAAGGGAGTGATTGCTCACTCGTCCGGCAATCATGCTCAAGCTGTAGCCCTCGCTTCCCGAATGCTGGGCATCGACGCTACAATCGTGATGCCGCGTAATTCCACCAAGGTCAAACAGGAAGCCACTAAGGGCTATGGAGCATATGTAGTGATGTGTGAGCCGACGCTGGAAGGGAGAGAAAACACAACGAAAGACATCATATCAGAAGAGGGGCAAACTTTGATACATCCCTACAATAATCCCAATGTCATTGCTGGCGCTGGAACTGCGGCCTTGGAGCTGCTTCAAGAGATCAAAAACCTCGATTGCATTCTGGCTCCCGTTGGCGGAGGGGGGTTGATTAGTGGGACTTCATTAGCGGCCAAGGGGGTAGACTCTAGCGTTGAAGTTGTTGGTGTAGAACCTTCGAATGCAGATGATGCCTACAGGTCGTTCACGACTGGTAGATTTCACCCCAGCGTGAACCCCCACACCATCGCAGATGGACTCCTTACATCACTTGGAGAACTTAGTTTCGACATAATATCCAATAATGTTGATGACATCCAGCTGGTAGATGATGCAGAAATAGTCAATGCTATGCGACTGCTCTGGGAACGAATGAAACTCGTTGTAGAACCATCATCTGCAGTACCATTGGCGGGAATCATGAGACACAAGGGTCGATTCAGAAACAAGCGAGTAGGAATCATTATCAGTGGGGGGAATGTGGATTTGTCTTCTTTCTTCAATGGTCTCAAAGAAAGGGCTCATAAGAATGATGCCAAATCTACGACGAGTCTTGATGGAGGCAGAATCAAGGAGCGGTAATCTTAGCTCGGTATGTCTATTGCCATGATTGGAGATAATTCGGTATCACCATAAATCAAAAAATCATACGTAAAGGAAAAAACGAATTATGAAAAGAATTCCAAAAAAAAAGAGAGGGGAGGAGAACCGAGATTAGTTCTCCTCGTCTTCAGTATCCGATTCTTCACTCTCTGATAAATGGTCTCTTACGACACTCATGATTCCTCCAGGGAGGAAGAGCATCACCAGCACTAGTGTCAACCCGTGTAGGCTCATTCGTACCCATGCAACGGGGCCTGTTACGAATCGAAGCAATTCAGCAGAGAAATCCAACACATAGGCACCAATAACTGCGCCTACCAGTGTTTTCTCACCACCAACCGCGGCCAAGCTGATGATATTGATTGCAAAGACAATCGAGAAGAATCCAGGGTCTATGTGTGCTTGATAGTGGGCATAGATTCCACCTGCGAAACCACAAACTAGACCACAGATAGTGAAACTGAGAACCTTGTAACGAGTTATGTCAAGACCAAGGGTCTTTGCTCTGATTTCATCCTCTGCGATTGCTCTGAATCCCAACCCAAGATTGGAATCCATTATCGCTCGCAAAATCAAGTAGGCACAAAGCAGAATGAATAGCGACCAGTAGTAGTTGGGCATAACACCCTCGAAGATTCTTGGAATTCCACCTATTCCTTCTTCTCCTTGTGTTATGCCGGAGAAGTAGATGACTACGAGTCTGGCAACTTCTGCAACACTGAATGTTAGTATGGCCAAATAAGGCCCTTTGATCCTTAGAGCGGGGAATCCTATCAATAGAGCAGCTCCAGCTGAAGCCACAGTACCTACGATGAGACTACCTGCAATTGGCCATCCAAAAGCGGTAGTCAGTATTGCGCTGACATATCCGCAAGTTCCAGCAAAGAAACCTGAGGCAAGATTATCCTGGCCAGTGTATCCCCCGTTGAGATCCCACGCCATTGCTATCACAGCCAAAATGTTAGCCACAATAGCCAGATGAAC
>WJIL01000103.1 GCA_014730275.1 Candidatus Lokiarchaeota archaeon
AAAAGTTTGCACGTCGTTTTGTTGATACAGTTGTTAAGCCCAAGAGCGTAGAATCTCGGAAGATTTGGATAGACCGCGTAATCAATGATTTTGATTATGTAATGCATGAAATCATCGGAGTGGAGCGATCGAAGTAGCGCTTCATTATCTAAGGAAAAACTAGGCTATATGATTAACATATTCTTTCCTCTCTAATCCCCAAAGAAATCAGAGTAAGACTAGGCTTTACCATTGCACACAGACCGAAAGTATGACTCGTGCTGCACCTAGAGTTGTCAAGATTTGAGCGTAACCTCAGAAAACAGTACCTCCATCCTCAGCATCTATTTTATTTTAGTAATGCAGTTTCAAACCAAGAAGAGCTGATGTGTCGTATCTTTGTTCATTTCTCATTGATCTGGCTTCAAGATACTTCATGAGTATTGAGAGATGTATGACTATCTCTTGCTTTTTCCATAAGGCCACTTGGTCACCGTCATCCTTCTCGATAATATTGCTCGATTATTTCATAGGTGAGCACTACCTCGCCATCAAATTCTACATAGTTTTCCTGGATGATTCCCTCTTCACAGATTAGCTCTGGTATGTCATCAAAACCGCGCTCGGATAGCAATCTATGAGCTTCGGATACTGCTATGATATCAAGATAGACTGGGTCATCGTTGCAAATCAGGAATCCGAAGATGGCCTTTCACTTTAAGCAATATCATCCCCGCGATTCCTAATGCAGTAACAACTAGCCCAACATGAAAAGCACCGGTGTGAGGGAGCGGCCTACTGATGTGAACATCCCAATAAACAGTCTCGTTATGTGTGGGGGTGAACAGAATGGCATATAATCCGGGGTGAGGAATCTCGATTATACCTGAGTAATTCGAGAGCACTTCAAACGACATAAGTGGGTCAGTCCCTTCTAGAGATCTATTTTCCAATGCGGAGGTCAAATCGTCATAGTCCAATACATAGACTTGAAGTCCGCTGCTATTGTAGGTCGAGATGTTTACATGAATATTCCCAACGGCTCCGAAAACTGTTCCCTCGTAGGTACCATAGTCGACAAAGCTACCTGGACCAAAACTTCCGGATGGGATGAAAGAGACTAGCAAGAAGGTGATCCCAATAATCGTCACCAGTTTGGTTATTCTTCCTATAGCTGACGCCATGCTCAGATTTCCACCTTCTCGAATAGAACGACACTTGCCGCCAAGGCAAGGACGCCAATAAGCATCGCGCCGACTATGCCGACGTACACGTCTGTAATCTGTGGTACTACGAGCCCTCCTGCGACATAGCTGCTCGCTAGGGATATTGGGTTGAGGACAGCCCGTACTGTGCTTGGTGTGGCCTGCGAACCAGCGACCATTTGTGCGGCGTACCAGAGGATAATTCCTATGATTGCAGTGGCCGCACCATTTCTGGTCGCGATTGATATCAGCGTGGTTCCTGACGCAAGGAGTATGATAAACGCCCATAGTGCAGATGTTACAAGCAATATGGAAAAGGCATCTTTGCTGCCAGGAATGAACAGGAATATCATCGAAAGCGAAGCGAACGTTGCAATTGTTCCTAGCACAACAATGACCCCGGAGACCTTGACCATCAATAGGGTGGAACGTTGAATGGGATAGGACAAATATGTTTGCAGCGTCCCATCTTCAAAACGTCCTGCCAGAGTGGATGCTAGGAACAGCGGGATAAGGAAAGCTAGGATCTGGGCGAATCCAAGGGCTGATGATGCATACGCTGATGCCGTAACCGTCCGTCTATATTCGGAAACAGCTTCAATTGCTGCCGTACCATTCCATGTTGGCCCAGTTTCGATATACACCCCAATATGGCTTCCAAATATTCCAATGGTACTGGCAAATGCAATAGCGAGGAAAATCGCAACTATTCCTTCAACAACCGGAAACGAATAGAACTGGTTGAACTCCAGCTCCCAGATTTCTCGCAGGTTTTCAGGTGGTCGCTTCATATTACACATCTCCCCTCACTGTGGGTTCTCCTCTTTTTCCGAGAATGCTAAGTCGTATTTTTCCTGTCGATTCCCCTCTAGGTGTCTCCTCAATCCTATCAGCTCTTCTTGGTATGTAGGAGAGTATCGCACCCCCCGCAACGAACAAAATACCTGGGATTAGAGCGTTCATGTGTGGGTTTGTTCTTTGGATGTCTATACTGACGCTGATTGTGTTGTTATGAGATGGAGTGACAAGGATCGCGTAGACTCCCGGTGATGGAAGCTCAACACGGCCGTTGTAGTGGGTGATGTTTTCCATCATAGCAACAGGATTTGTCTGTTCCAAAGAGCCATTTTCAAGAACGCTCAGGGTATCCTCCGAGTCGAAAATGTAGAGAGAGAAGCTCTTGTTGGTGCGCCCTTCCGCCCGTACATAGATAGCATCAGTCGTTCTGAAAAGGCGTCCTTTGTACATCCCACTATCTATGGAAGTACCGAGCCCGAAACTGCCTGCCCCCAGAAAGGAGACAAGGAGCAAGGTTATGCCAAGAGTTACCATGAGCCAGCCTGCACGGGTTTGCATGGACACCATCGTTACACCTCCATTCTTTCAAAAGCCAGCATGCTCAGAACAAGGATTGCTATGCCGACTAGGAACGGCCCCAACAGTGAGCCAGCAATCTCCCATGTCAGAAGAGTGTTCGCTTCTCCTCTAATCGCTTCTGTAATGATTGCTACTGGGTTTATGATCCTCTTAATCGACTCCGGAACGATATCCATATTGACGATAGCAAGAGCCCCAGTCCATCCTAGCATCCCTGCAGCAGCACTGGGCATGGTCTGTCTTGCAATGAGAGAAATCAGTATACCTACTGAAGTTACGACAAGTACGAACACCGAGAACGCTACACTAAGAGCAAGAAAAGGAAGAAATTGTATTCCGCCAGGGATATAGATGTAAACTGCGGCAAGAGATAGCACCATAGCGGGAATACCGGTTAGAAGCAGTATCATACCAACTTTTGTCAGGAGGATACGAGAGCGGCTTAGTGGATAGCTGAGAAGGGTCTGCAGTATACCGTCTTCGAAGCTTCGTGCCAGGCTGAAAGCAGTTAAGGCGGGAATCAACAGGGCAAAGACTGAGACCAAGCTTGAAAGAGCCATGGCGTACGCAAGTGCCCCTCCTTCCAAGAATGCGTAGTATCGTTCAATCAGTTGAGAGCCATCCCACAGGGGACCTAGACTGAGCTCTAACCCCACAGACGCGTTGCCAACAGATATGCCCCTGCTGGCTGCCATAAACAACGTAATAGCCACGATGCTTTCGAGGATTGGAAAATGATAGGTGTACTTGAATTCAAGTTCGATTATCGGGTGAACTTTCTCGTGTTCCTTACTCACGTTTAGCAAGCTCCTTGAAAGCGACCTCAAGATTGCCAGCTTGTTCAACCGCATAGAGCTTGATATCCAACGAATCTGCAACATTCTCGATATCTGCCTGAATATCATCAATCCCCCTTGACTCTAAAGTAAAGGTGATGGAGCTCCCTCCAGACACTCTGGGTTTTCTTACCCCGGGAATCTGTTTGACAGCCTCGATAAGCCGTACAGCATCTGAGGTTACGATGCGGAACGTATTCGATGTGTACTTCTCGATGACACCTCTGGTGTCACCCTTTTCTATTATCTTCCCCTTGTCTATGAACGCGACCTGATGACAGATCCGCTCAAGGTCGGAGAGGATGTGGGAACATACGAAAAAGGAGATATCACGTTCGTTGTGAAGATTGACAATAAGGTTCATGACATCCTCGCGTCCGGTCACATCCAGATTCGATGTGGGCTCATCAAGAAACACAACTTCGGGAGAACCAATCAGAGCCTGGGCGATCCCCAGTCGCTGATACATACCTGCCGAAAGATTACCGATTTCTCTATTCTTCGCATAGTCAAGACTAACGTTTGTCAGCAGCTCCTCGGCCGATGTGTTGCTTCGGTAAATCTTGGCCACCTTATTGAGATATTCTATAACCTGCATCGACTTGGGATATGCAGGCTTTTCATGAAGGACACCGATTCTCCTCCTAATTTCAAGCGAGCTCTCTGCGATGTCAAGACCGAGTACTTTGGCAGTGCCGCCGTCCGACCTGATGAGACCAAGCAATACCCGAAGCAGTGTGGTCTTTCCGGCCCCATTCGGGCCAATAAGACCGAAAATCCCGGGTTCGACATCTAGATTGATACTATCAAGAGCTCTTACATCAACAAAGCTCTTTACCAAACTCCCAACTGATACTGTTGTTTTTCGCATAACCCAACACCCACATATTTTCATTTTGTGCTTAACTAATAAGCAGTTTGGCTCATCTCTATTGATACAAGCGCATTCATTTTCATTTCAGACAACTCATGACCATCATTATTAATTCTGTAATTACATAGTTCCCTTACCGTCTGCTTTAGTATCTCCACCCGGATAGCACCATGAATATTTTATTATGGATATTTATCCGATTTAGAATTGCGGGATGTTTTCCTAACTTCTCGTTTGGACTACATTTTCTATTTCTTGTGCCTTTCAAATTCGACATACCACTTTTTGAAAAAAGAAAATCGTGGAATTGGAGAAATATGGCATCCTTCAATTCCCCGATAGATAAACTCTATCTGTTTCATCCTCAATGCTTTGCCCATCTATTTGGATTTGGTTCTTCCGTTACCACTGCCAGGTTATCTTGTCAACGTATAATATTGCTTTTTGATCTGGCTTGTCGCCATTCTTGCAGACACGACCATTGAATGATGTATATCCTCTAAACTCCACACAGAATAGGTAATCGTCACTGGGACTATCAATCGAAAAGCTCGAAGGATTCAATTCCGATATTGTCCCAGAAAACGATTTATACTCAAAATTCATCCTGCTAAAGGACCAAACTTTTGCTTTCCAAAGCTCATTCTTGGTATCGGCATCTCGAATCACAAACCACACTTCTACTAGCGCCGTACTTCCAATACCATCTGCCTCTACAAATGCATAGAGTCTGATGTCCGCTGTCATTTTGAAACTATGGCTACCCGATATATCTTCATCGACTGCACCAACCCACGCACCACCGCCGGTTTGGAATCCCAAACCATGAGACCAGACCCCCACCTTCTCGTAGTAGGGCCAATCTTGTGCAGAACTGCCAAATTGCGCCCAATGCCCCCCGTCATCATAGTTACTGCTCATCTGACCGGAACCGGCAAAAACTGGTTGCGGGGTCATTGAAAGGACTACGGCTAGAACTATAATTGTCACTCCAATATTCCTCTTGTTCATATTGTCACTTCGTGGTGAATCAACACGCTTGAAATTATGTTTCCACAATTACTTTGCAAGCTTCTCCAACCCACATCTACCCTTTATTGTAATCTCCATTAAATCTTTGTACGAATAAAGAGAATGCGTTGGTAAGATGCACTATGCTTACGAAGATGATTGATAGAATGCGAAATAGTACTGAATGCAGTTTACCCGTGAAATCAAGTTCTCATTGAATCCTATCTTTCTAGGCTCTAAGTCGCTTTTTTGGTTTCTCAACTCCTGATTAATATTTTTGGCTCAGGTTTTGTCATCAAAATGAGCTCCATTACTTTGATTCTTTGTTCCTCCTTAGTTTGTTGGATACTAATGTCCGAGGCGAGCAGACCGAAAATATAGCTCGTGCAACACCTAGAGTTGTCAAGATTTGAGCGGAACCTCAGAAAAGCAGTACCTCCATCCTCAGCATCTATTTTATTTTAGTAGAGTTGATTTTTGTAAGAAGAGCTGATTTTGCATGTCACGTTGCTTAGAAGCAAACCTCACAAAAGACAGATAACCTGAAACTCCCAATTCTAACCGAGGGGTGCCATTGTCCGAGGAGCGTTCGCCGTGGGATCCGTGTTATTTCTTGGTCATTCCACTGACCATTATGCTGATTATAGGAGTATCCTATGTGATCTATGAATCTACCCGTCCGTACTACTATATCGAGTCGAATCACACCGTTTGGAAAGTTACAGATAGCGAAGCGGACACTGTGCTATGGAATGGGAGTCGGTATTGGACGGGAGAACAACCACGGATTTACAGTACCACATTCCCGGTCGATTCATCAGATCGCATCATCGCCCTGAATGTCACTGTTATCCAAGGCAGCCTTGACATTACTATCTATCCCAGTCTGGGCCATTTTGACAGACGCTCTTTCGACACTGTTGCTGAGTGGCGGAATATCACACACCTAGTATCCTCCGTAGACATTACTGCGAGTTCTCCTGTAATAGCTCTGACTGGTCGTGAGAATTCCACAGAGATTGAAGCCCTCATCATCGGGTACTGTGTGGTAGAGGAAACCTGACTGATAAACCGGAAGTATGACTCGTGCTGCACATGGAAACCTCCCTTGCATCGCCCGATTCTCCTGAGCCTGCTTGTGGGTAATGTCCTTATCAAGATAACCTGTTTCTTACAGTTTTAGGAACTGCGTGAAACTTCTGTGTTCCACCGTTCCCCTGCCAGCGTCACCGCCCCCAAGATACTTCTCAGCTCCTGAGTTAGCAAGGGCTTTGTCCGCGTTCACTGGAATGGGATTCCTCCCGCGGTCCAGGCTTCCGTCTCCTGTCGTTGTCCCGGGTCATCATTCCCGGCGACAGCGAGGTTTTCCACAGTTTTTGCCACGGCGTGGTCATGATCACCCATCCCAGCTTTATCACCGCCGCCGAGATGGCCCATTACAGACGAGGTGAACAGCCGCGGACTCTCCAGAGCTCGATGAAGCTCCTGTATGGAGAGTGGGGACTTCTGTTTAGAAGAACGAGTCTTCCTTGCAGCTTTCGGCCGCTTGCGTCGTGTTACAACACTAGCCCACTTGCCTAGTCCTACTGAAACGAATTCTCGTACCGGGCCTAATAAAGTCCTACCGCCTTCGGTCACAGTAGCACTTACGGGAAATCTTACAGATATCTTACAATCTTCGACTCGGATTTCTTAGGATTTTTGTAAAAATTGCCTATTCTTGATTTTCACTTCAGAAACTTTCATAGCTGTGCTTTGTGGAACGGTAAAACCATGTTCGGTACATGGCTATTGTCTTCACTACCAATTCGCCTTTTCAGGTACTTTCCTGTCGCATTGTCCATTATGAATTGTTGTCCGAATGTTTAGATTAGACTTTGAAGTATTTGATGTCTCTCCAAGTTGTTTCTTCCCTAGACTCAGAGATGGCTTAGATTGGGGCTCTTGGTGGCTTCTAGCGCGACCTTGGAGGCTTTATATTATCCAAATCTAACATCCTACACAGTTTGGTAAAGATGAGTTTCGTATTGAGCAAAAATGATATTATTTCAGTTGTAATGGCCATAATCATCTTCTTTCCCCTGTTAATGGTCGGAGATACTGATTATGGTTTGGAGCCTATTCCCCCTCTAGAAACAAGGGGAAATCAGCAACAGCAGTTGAGCGGCTCTTTGAACACTAGCATGCCGTATGTAATCAACCGTACAGGTGATCGATGCTCGGTTTTGACGAATGTTGAGGATATTTCCTATTTGGAGCAATCTGTTCCGCCACGACTCGAGTTCAAAGAGATTCATTACTCTTATAGTGAATTAACCGCACAAGTGCAAAGAGGTCATGAGGAGCTAGAATCCACCCAGACTACAACATCATATCGTAGTGTCGATATAGTAGTGACCATACCCTCCGTCTGGAGCAGAACCGAGACGATTGACATTCAATATGATATATACTTGGTTGGTTACTATTCTGCGTATTTCACTTTGGCTTTTACAAGCTACGATGAGCCAAACACGCAGGATCAAGAAATTTGTGATAGCAAATCGGTGCATCTAACAGACTACCACAATGCAGAAACTCTTACCGTTACAATTCCCAAAACATCTATCGGCCTCAAGGAAGCAGAAGCAGAAGTATATGGCAATGCCTACTATGATGACGGGGGGATAACCCCGTATTCATCTGATGTTGGGATTGAAATCGCGGGGTCAAGTGATTACATCTCCTATACTGACAACACTGGTTATACTAATATGCAGAGATACGGTGTGGGTGATTGGTATAACCTGCTACCTCCGTTGGATGACATGACCACAGCATCAAGCAATCCTGATTATTATTGGGAAGGCATGTCCGATGACGGCTTCAATATCCATTATTTCAGAAGATTGTACCATCCCGAATACTACGGTGTTTACTATCAAGCTGCAATAATCATCGATGGCTTCGATTACTTTTTCCCTCCTGATGTGGGTCGGTTCCTAAATGAAGAGGTCAATAGTTTGATGACATATGTTCTTGATTCATCGACCAAACACACAAGGAATGCGGACATATATTCCAGAGACCGTGGTTGGGAAGGTGTATGTGATGAATTCGCAATTGTGTTTGTATCGTTTTGCCGTTCTGTTGGCATTCCTGCAAGGTATATCGCCGCTACTGGAGTCAATGCTACTGGACACTCCAAAGGACATGCTTGGGCTGAGTTCTGGGATGGTTATGACTGGATTCATGCAGATCCTACTTGGGATGTGACCGACAATCCTCAGTGCTATGAGAATGGCGGTCTTTATTGGAATACTATCAGAATCTATACAGAGGGTGATGATGCAAAGAGCACATTCTATGATTTCGATCAATTATCACATGATGGACGATTAGTCACCTTGGATTTCTACCATGACGTACTTTATGATGGTAGTAATGTCTATTGAATCAATCAAAAGTGGTGAGGTGGATGAAGGCCAATCGATTATCAATGTTATTGTTTGTCTTATTCCTAGTTTACTCATTGGTGCCCGTAACTGTACTGGCTAACCAACTACCAAGTTCCAATACTGCTAGTCTAGTAGTTGCTGGCAAGACCATCACCTTCAATGGTTGGGACCTGAACAGTCGGGGACCTGGATCAACCATTATACAAGCTGATAACTGGGATAGTTATGAGACCATTGCAGACAATTTCAACAATTCTTTGCTCTTTGGTGGACAAACTCCTTGGAATAACTACGCAGCTTTCTCCGGTCTCAATAGCACTCACTTCTCTCAGATCCTGTTCAATTGTACTGAAGAATTTGGTACCATCGTGAATCTTGATGTCAACTCAAGTTCATACCTGCGAGAATCACTGAAGACTGCGATTTCCTCTCTCTTTACCCTCAATGAATCATCAGAGTTCTGTTTCAGACCCTTCAGCGAGGATAACCTTCTGATACCGTTTTTGTGGGATCGCAGCTATACGGGAGGCTCTTTGGTGATGGGTGATATTGGTTTTTCACACTTCAAACATGAAAATGCGAGTGTTTTGGTAAATGAATCCCACTGGGAATTCGCCTTGAAGATCAACACCACTGTAGCATGTTATCCATCCCCATCCGATCCTATTTACTCCTTCACAGAGCTTTCTTGTATCGTGTGTGTCTCACTCGATGGCACAATCATCGCAATTGAACATCTTGTACCGCCATGCGGGGTTGATCCCACTACGACGACAACCACAGAAACAACCACCCCTGTGGGCATACATCCGCTGCATGCTCTTGGAATTGGTGCCGCGGTAGGTGCCGTGGTGGTCATTGTCATTTTCTATGTCAAGAAGCAGAAGTAAAATAGTCGCGAGGTGTTCAGCTCACCGCTACTACTGTCTGAGGCGAGCAGACCGAAAATATAGCTCGTGCGGTACCTAGAGTTGTCAAGATTTGAGCCAAACCTCAGTGAAACGGTACCTCCATCCTCAGCATTTCAATTAGTTTTGCAGTTTTGTCTGTATTAATCAATTTCTACAGGCTTATATGCGCTTTTGGTAACTCAGTTACCGGGTGTGTTCAGTGTCGACAGTGAAGTTTGACCTGCAAGATGATTTGGAGGAGCTACAGGCTCGCCTTTATCTCGACACCGGGAAGCGGCTCACCAAGAAAGAAATCTTGGAACTGGTTTTCAGAATCGGCACGGAAAACTACGATCGTATCGTTAGTGAAATACAAGCGGGGGAGGTTCCCCTGACCGATGAGACCATCCAAGAGATTCTCTCCTTGGCTGAGGACTTGGGACCCGGTAGTGAGGATCTTTCATCGCGAGTTGATGAAATAGTATATGGTGGCAGCTGAAATGGCTGTTCTTCTGGATAGCAACGTAATCATTGCTATGCTCAACTCGCGCGACAAGAACCATAGCAGAGCTGGCGAGCTTCTCACGAAGCTGAAGCAGCCGGAGTATGGCATGCGCATAACAATTGACTACGTTCTCGATGAAGTGCTAACCACTTTGTGGAACCATACTCACCGAAGATCCATTGTAGAAAAGGCATACAACCTCATCTGCAGCAGGCCTGATTTCATCAAATTTTCCCAAGTCGGGTTTGATGTCCTCGATATAGCTTGGGAAACATGGATGAAGTTCGCAAGTTGGCCTGAGAAACCATTTAGCTTTACAGACTGCTGTATCATCGCATTCATGGACAAGAACGATATCGAGCATTTGGCAACTTACGATTCTGATTTTGATGGACTTGTGTCAATAATATCCAATAGATAGACCATCCCCGGCGAGCAGACCGAAAATATAACTCGTGCGCACCTAGAGTTGTCAAGATTTGAGCGAAACCTCAGAAAAGCAGTACCTCCATCCTCAGCATGCATATTTGTAATGTGAACTGTATAGCATCATTTGCAAGCCTAGAATTTCCGTTACCCTTCTACTATAATCTTGATTTTTCAAACCCTATGGCTTACCAAATCGCACAAAAATAATACCAATTTCTAACCGTCTCTTCAAACATCCATATGACCCATTCTTTTGCATTGATTAGGGCAGTTTCTTTACCTAAATCCTTATTCAATGTCTGCTGCTGTAAAGTGGCCGGCTCTTTTTTTAGAAGACTCAGCTGTTGCTTACTCTCTCTTTCACGAAAGAAGCTATGGTTTTATGGATTTTCAGCTATTAATTTAATAATCGTGGATGGAGATACATATATGACAAGGGCAAAGATTCTTGCTTTACTACTCATGTTTCAGATTGTGGTTCTCCTGATTCCGACGGAACAAATAGGGATATATAATCCTACAATCACAGAAAAAAGACCACATGAAATGGTGAACCAAGAATCATTCGCACATGCTGATGAGCATTCCGCACTGCAAGATTCATCTAATGCAATGAAAATATCTGCAGAACGGGCGGGTAAACGGGTAGAAGATTTCAACCAGATACATTGGAAGTCTATCGACTGCAGAAGGCCATCAGGTCATGCTCCTTGGGAAATAGGTTCTTCTCATAATGAATTTCACTCCCCTATAGGATTGAATTCTCAAGATAATCAGACAGATTCTGAGGAACCAATTACAGTTGTTGGTGAATATGTTACTATGACCAATGCAGAGGACTCAATTCTGGCAGCATATGAGCACGATGACAATCATGGACAGGAGCACGATGGCATATTTTGTGATGACACAGGTTTCTACCCTTATACCATAACCAATAGCTACGCTACACCTGAGATGTCGCCTGCAAAAGACGCTCATTGGTTTATTAAGAAGAGTTACTCTGTGCTTGCATTTGAATTGGTCAATCCATCTTGGGCTGACATACATCTTTACCTTGATGTTGAACGGGACCAAGATATTTATTCTCGCTACCTAACGTTCTACTTGGATGGCAGTCTAACACATCAATATGTGATTGGTTCAGGTGGATTTCACGGTGCCGTGGTTTTTTCTTATGCAAGTCCAGGTCATCACAAGGTAGAAATAGCCGTTAACTATTGTGGATGGAAAGACCATCAATGGAAACTCACCTATGTCCAACCCTTCAATCCAGTCCTGTTTGCAAATCCTGTTCCAATTTACGATTTTTGGGAATACTTCCCACATGGATCGTATCCTACTCTAGAATGGAAAGTCCGAGCAGGCTTTGACACATACATCCATTTTGATACTGACGTTATGTCAGGTTCCAGTTATGATATCAAACTGTACATCAATAACCAATACAGGGCTACTATTGATGCAGGAGGAGCTCATGCACTGATTTTGGGAGCGTATACAGATGACCAACCCATGAATGTAAAGATGAAGATAATGTCATCGTCTAATACATACTATGGAACGAAAATCGATTACATGACTGTAAGTCATCGTGTAGTGACGCTAGAGATTGATTACATGGTAGATCAGAACCAGAATTCCCTTGTTCCAATTGATGACATCTTCAGTATGGCAAGCTATGTACGTTCGTACTACATTATGCATGGATATGCAAGATGTGATTACTTGGTTGATGACCAGATTCCGTGGGATGAAGGGACGACATGGCCTTCCGAATTCCAACAAACCTTTGAAACCTACTGTGATTATAAGACCGGTGATTACGAATGGGTATTTGTGGCAAACCGGGGCACCGGTGACTACAGTAACTCGTGGGGGTTTTGGGATCCTAACAAGCCCAACCCCCCTCATGAACCCAACTATGGAATAGCAATCTTTGCAGTTCATTGTACTTCATTGGACAGTCTCAAACTCGTTTTGATGCACGAGTTCGGTCACAGTGCAGGAATAATATACTGGCCAAACGGCGAAGAAATCTACTGTGGCAACTATTACTGTTGCATGGCCAGGATATTCTTGAATATAGGACCAAATCCATGGTATTGCATATTCCACTGGTCTCTTCGAGACTATCCATTTACACCTCAAGACTAGTATCGGACTAGTACCAACTAAGGAACCTGTGCGAAGCAAAGTATGCCCTTAGATATAGTCAAACGGATATAGCACGGCCTCTTGACTTCGCAATTTCCTAGTAACTGCACCTCGCATTCGTTCTTCCAATCTATGCGCACCTCCATCAATGACTTTCTCATTCCATTTCCGGATTGGACAAAAAGACGGATAGACTAGAAAAGGAGTTATTATGAATCGTGTTACATCTCTTGGAAAACTGCTCAGTACCATTTTCATTTAGAATACATTAAGTTATAAGACGTTCATTTTGTTCATGGTTTTTTGAGTTCAATCGTCAGATAGATTTATCTCAAGACAATGCTTTCACAAAGCATGAAGATGCAGGAAGGGGCGCAAGTGCCGGTAACTGAAAAGAATGAGGGAGCCAATGTCCAAGACAGCTCTCACAGATTTTTACGCCCGCTAATTTTACCGGTACTAATACAGGTCATTCGTGGCGTGTTGTGCATCGCGTTTGACTACTGGCTAGGTATACGGGGCCTACCAAATAGACCTCCAGGAGGACCAGTTGTTGCGGTCTACATTCCCCCCATTTTCTTCTTACTTGGAGGTCTCGATGTCCTCTTAGCGATATTGCTGCTACGCTTCAAGGAGCACAGAGCGATCTTCTATTCTTTGGTTCTATGGAACATCCTACTGGCCTTTGCACCTGTCTGGTTTCCCATTGGCGCCCTTTTTGTATACGACTGGTTCCTCTCGGCCCTAAGTCTTAGTATCTGTGTCTTGTCCCTTCTTCACCTCGTTCTACTATTCCGGGAACAACTCAGGATAGAGAACCTGTGATACATAGCCCGGAGAACTTGGCAGTCCTAGGACCAAGCAAGTTGAGGAGTACAACGAGACGATAGAGCGTTTCAAGGCCATCACTGAGCTGATTTGGAGGAAACGATGATATTACTGCACGATTTCGTCCAAGAGAAGAAATCCGTGTTACTTGAGGCTCGAATCAAGTTGGGAGCTGCTTCTCAGGAACCTCAGTGAAACAGTACCTCCATCCTCAGCATCTGTTTTATTTTAGTAATGCAGTTTCAAAACAAGAAGAGGTAATATTCTATCCTGCAATTACCTGCAAGGGTCATCTTTGATTTTTCTTTGATACCCGTGTCTAAGCCTGAATCCTGAAATCTTGACCTTCTTCGAGACCCTGATATCTGCATTCATAAGATACAGACCCATTGATGCTTATTTTGTATGTTCACTGAACCATGCATACAGAAGCAAAGCAATGCCGATAATAATCAGCATAATTGCAGTAAGTCCAATAGAGAACCATGGAGCTAGTGTGAGGAAGATAATTGCAGTAATAACTCCCCCGATTAATATTACAGCTCCCGTGGTTTTCATATGTTGCGGAAATCGGATTACAATTCCAATCGCAATAATAGCCACAATTAAAGCAAATAGAGGTGGGCTGATTAACACGATTGGATATTCCGAACCCACAGGAGTGGTAGGCTCTTGTTGAAGCATATTGTCATTTCCTCTTAATTTGGCTATATTTGTAATATATAAATGCACTCGCCAAGACAATACAACTACTGGTGTTGTACTATCTCAGCGAGTTAATCTACGCTTCCACCTCCCCCTCTATTCTGGATTTCCATTTAGCAACCATTTTGGAAGATCCATGGGGTTTGGTATGGTTGGTAGAACTGGCGGGAGAATAGACCCAGGTGAATCAACATATACCCAGCCAATTGCTTCTTTTGAATGATAGAGCCAGACAAGCCCATAGTTTTGATACCATGCGACCTCTGACCAAGCCCAGGCTTGCATCTTGAAACCTTGGGGTACGCGTACGCCTACTGCGAAATCTGCGTAGTCTGTGAAAATCTGGCTCCAACCGATTGGACCTGTGGCGCCATCAAGTGTCCACTTAAAGTATCGATAGTTGTCATCAGTACTTTCTTCGTACGCTATGCTCATTTTTGGAAGGGTTAACGAAAAAGTGATGCCCTCGTATTCAAACGAAAAAGAACTTTGGGTATATTTGAATCCTGCCTTTGGCCTATGATTCGACGGTACTTCTTCTGCATCTAACGGGACAGATACATAAACCACTGCTTTCAGTGGGAAAACCCAGAAATCGTTTTTATACTTAGTATCCTCAATTGTTACTTTCATTGAATAGTAATCCCATTCATCGTCTTGCTCACCGGTATCCTGCTTCAAGACAACAGAAACTTTCAGTTGACTACCTTCATCGTAATTGCTATCGATAATCTCATCATCTGCTCTCGCTAAAGGCATCATAAGGACGAAAAGCAAGCAAACGAAAATACATATTCTCTTTACTTTTTTCACACCTATTCCTCTCCTATATACATCCGATAGTGATTTGATGATTTTCCCTTATCATAATTGACCTTTTTTTCTTCTTATAGAGTAAGTCTTTGGAAAAATATGCTTGAATGCTTCAGCTAGTTGATATTGTACAAATCTATCTTAACTGACAGGTTAGAATGCCATTCTGAGTAATTCGTTGAGCTTGACGAATCTCTGTTATCATTTTAGATATTTGTCTTCTGCTATTGCTTGTCGTCGGGCTCATCATCCCAGATTTTTGTTATCTTCCATGGCCCCGAGTACTTCATCAGGAGAAGACCCACTACTAGCTGAATAGGTGCTGGCCCCACCCATACCAAGTGCCCTGTTGTCATAATATACCTCATCACATATCCAAAGGTCACTAATGTCATGAATGTGGGTACGAGCAATGTCAGAGGGCCCAATATGAGTGCAGAATGCTTTGAAGCCTCATCCTTGCAGAATCTAACGATTTGGATGGCGAAAAATACATTGAACATCCAGAGGGGTGAAGAAGTCAGAATCTCATTGAGACTGCGAAGACGGAACTCGCTACTGTAGACCCCGAATATACGCGTTTCGTCGCTTGAGGTTCCTGGACCTAGAGCCCACATCATTGCATACACGGATACCCTAATTTCAGGTCCTCTTGATGATAGTTGATATGCGTAGCAGTACGATCCAAGAGGGGCTAGGAGCGTAACCAAGAACATTATTGCAGCAATTTGCCACGGGGTTAGCGATTTCCCCCACTGTTTCAAATCCCCCCTTTCAACTGGCCTTGGATTGCCAGCTACATGTCTTTGCTTAAGAACATAATGACAAACCTTGCTGAATGTCTTCTCCTTTGGAGTTGTTTCATAAGTGTCACTCTTTATCCTCGCACATTGGTTCAAAATGAAAGGATGAAATCGTATGACATCATTGTTTCATCACCGCTACTACTATCCCCGGCGAGCAGACCGAACGTATGACTCGTGCTGCACCTAGAGTTACCTCGAGTTGATGAAAACACAGCCAATGACAAATAACGCCGGTTATTTCTCAACCATGACAAGGAGGTCTTTTGCATTGACACCAGTTTTTTTCTGGATTTTCTCTATTAACTCTTCAAGAATCTGTTTTACTTCTTCGTCTTCAATATCCACTATCCTCCCATTTGTGTCTACAAAATTCACATGAAGCGCCGGATTAACTTCGTAGTGAGTTTCCCCTCTGAAAGAAAAACCACGCACAATTTCGAGTTCTTCAAATTTTCCTAGATTTTTGAGAATTGTGGACTGGCTTACATGAGGATGATCTTTCCAAACTGCATCACAGATTTCTGAGAATGAAGGATGGTGTTCTCCTAGATTCTCTATGACTCTCAGCAATGCAAGGCGTTGTGGGGTTAGTCGGAGTCCATGTTCTCTAAGGCGATCAATCATACTTTCCAGGAATTCTTTGGCCATGATACTCGATTCCGATGCAATTATTTAATAGAAGTAAGTTCTATATAAAAGTAAGGTGAAATAATAATGGCAAGAGTTGCAAGAGAGATGGTTGAGAAGGCTGGAGTCGACGTTGACGAGCTTCTTGATCTTCTTGTAAAGAATGCTTCTGCTGAACTGACGACATACTATTATTATACCATTCTTCGAGCCAATCTAATTGGTCTTGAGGGTGAGGGTGTCAAGGAGATTGCAGAGGCAGCTCGTATTGAAGACAGAAATCATTTCGAGGCATTGGTTCCGCGCATCTACGAGCTTGGTGGCGAACTACCGGAGGACATGGTAGACTTCCATAACATCTCAGCATGTCCCCCTGCAAAGCTTCCCGAAGATCCTACAGACGTTCACGAAATTCTGAAAGTCTTAGTGGGTGCCGAACGATGTGCAGTAAGAGGGTACACTGAAATCTGTAATATGACGGCAGGAAAAGATCACAGAACCTACGAATTATCCCTTGCTATCCTCAACGAAGAAGTGGAACACGAATCTTGGTTCTCAGAGTTTCTTGGGGAAGGACCATCAGGGCACTTCATGCGTCGAGGAGAAACTTCTCCCTTCGTACGGAAGTTTCTACCCGAATACTAACACCTAGTGTTTGACGCATTCAATGAAGAGAGTTGAATTACTCTCTTCCATATTTTTCTTGGGTTTTGTCTGGCCTTTGTATATCACAGCTATTGGTTTCTAGCCTAGTCCTGACTGGAGTTTCTTCATTGTACATGTCCAGGATTGTTTTGTTGATGCGAATCTTCCGTCAGCGGGTTGTCTCCTACTTAATTCTAATATCCTAGACCCGACAATAATTTCTGTGTACAACACAGTCATTATGTTTATTACTGTAAGCACAGAGGAATCCCTAGAACATGACAACTATATCAATCAAGGAAAGAACTCGGCGGGAGCTGTTGAGAATCGCTGGTGAGATTCAACAGAAAACCAAAGAGCGGGTTGACTTCGACACCGTCATTCAGACATTAGTCGAAGTGTATGATAGGCAGAGAGTCGACGTTGAAGCTTGGAATGAATTTGTCACCCCACTGGAGGGGGTGGATTTCAAATCTGCCTATGACGACCTCATCTCTGAGAGGCGCAGTGATAATGAGTGAGGTCCAAAAGGTTCTGGTTCTTGATGCCGGTGTTTTGCTTGCGCTGGCTCTCGGTGAACCATCTACAGAGCATCTTACGAAACGGATGCCTTCAGAAGAGAATCGTTATGCCTGTACTGAGCTTGGCTTAACTGAATTGACCTATATCCTCTGCAGGAAACTAGACTGGAAGTCTGCTTGGCATGAGACCGAGAACCTGATCCGCTCATCGGTCGTTCGAATTATTCCAACCGGGTTTGTCTGGAGAGAAGCTGCAAAAATCAAATGCCAGGTTCCTATTGCTTTGCCTGATTGTTTCACAATTGGTGCTTCTCGTGTGTTGGATGGACTACCCGTCTTTGCTCGAAAAGAAGCTGAAATTGTGAACGCCATCGAGACTGGCCTGCTTACTGACGATATGCAATTTCTTGAATAGTCTACTAGTTTGCCTATCAGAATACACCTTTCCCTTCACTTCCTTCCGTTCGAGGTGAGCAGACCGAAAAATACTGTACTTGAACTACGGAATGTATCGTAACGGGCATCAATGCGCATCAGTACTCTGTAGGCAATCATACCCTGTCCTATTCCCTTCTTCATACTCTCGTATCTCATTGTCGATGATCCTCTCAATCGTCCAAGCGACACAGGCAGGGTTGAAGTCACAATAGCGCATAGTGTTCACTTCAGTGAGAAGATTCTTTGTATACTGTGGAATGTTTGCTAAAACAGAGAAATCGTCACTGAAACAGAATCTACAAAGCTGGGCGGCTTGTTCCGCGCCGCATCGCTCCTCGATATAGGCTACCTCACTTATCACGGCATGTGTCTTGCCGCCGCCCGGGAATATGCAGACAAAGAAACGTATATTGAATCTGCTGGCTATGTGCCAGAACTTGTCACGAAGAGGATTGACGCTATCTGGCTCCGGTTCATATGAGATATCTCTCATCACAACGGCTCTATACCCTCGTTTGTTCAGATGGCTCATGACCAATTTACGAAAGTCCTGTGTTATGCTTGGGTATCCCGGACCAAGCAGGAAGACTCCGAATTCTCCTTTAGCCTGATGTATATGTTCGTCCCACTCATCAGCTATTTTCTTCATCGCTTCAGTTATCCGTACATACTCTCCTGCCATCAGTTTTCCCCTTGGGTTTCCACCATGTATTTCGAAAAGGAAAATATTAAGTGCCTAAATAACATATATGTAACTATAAGTAACGTTATCGTTGCTTACGTCGAATGAATAGGGTCTACAAAATGAAAACAATGGAAATCTTCAAGGCAGTGCTTAGCAAGAAATACGCGATTGAGGTGCTCAAAGCGCTTGCTGGTGATGACAGGTCATTCACGGGGATAAAAGAGCATACCTCTGCTGAACATAACACCCAAATCGATAGAGTGTTGAAATTCCTAGTCCGCCTTGCTCTTGTCAGCCATATCGTTCAGCAGATGGGACCAAAAGAAGTCTCATTCTACAGAATAACTCAGAGAGGGGAAGATATCTTGAAGCTGTATCGAATGATGAAAGAAAGCGCAGAAGATGAACTAGCTATTGCTTCTTCTGCAGCGTAGCAATTATCTATACCCGAGGCGATCAGACCGAACGCATGACTCGTGCCGCACCTAGAGTTGCCAAGATTTGGGCAGAACCTTAGTGAAACAGTACCTCCATCCTCAGCATTTCTTGGTTTGTTTTTCAATTAAATCTCAAAGAAGAGCTGATGTGCTGTATCAGTATCAATTGATCTTGACACTGTTTTTATGAACGAACCTCAGTCTTTGTGAATGGGCCTTTAATCAGTGATGAAGTGGTAACTCATTCTATGATTCTAAAATTTAAATGTCTAACACCTCATGCATAGAGCCATGTCTTTGGTGTCTGTTGTAACGGGAGAACGTGGTACTGAACCCGTATTTAGAGCAATTGACCTGATACCGTTCGAGGATACCCTTGAGCCCTATGAAACTGTCTTGGTAAAACCAAATCTGATCACAGGTCACACCTTCGAGACTGGGATAACAACTGACCCCATAGTGGTCGAAGCGGTAATCATGAAGATCATGGATCTTGACAAGAAGGCTATAGTGGTTGAAACAGAGGGTGGAATCACATCGCCAGACGAAGCGATTGTTGAGACAGGTATGATGGATGTGATTGAGCGACTCGGTTCTGAGTACATCAACATGGGCAAGCTTGACGATAAGGTTGAACTGGAGGTAGAGAAACCTCGGGCAATTGAGGAATTCAAGGTAGCCCGAATTGCAGTGGAATCAGCTATCATCACGGTACCATCCATGAAGACGCTGAGTCATACAACAATCACTATGGGACTAAAGAACATGTTCGGCATGCTCACCACACGTAACAAGTATTCCATGCACAAACTGGGCACGAACAACTTCGTCTACGATATCTGCAAAACCCTCCCCCCCACACTCAGTGTCATCGACGGGTTCTTCGGCAAGTCTGGTGGTGGTCCGTGGAGTGGCAAACCGGTGAAGATGGAAACAATCATAGCTAGTGTCGATCCGGTAGCTGCAGATGCAACGGCTGCAAGGTGCATCGGGGTCGATCCCTATACTATAGACCATGTCCGCTGGCTCTATGAGGCGGGCATGGGTGAAATCACTGATATAGAGGTTGTGGGCGATGGCATTGATGCTGTTTATCAGGAGTGGGAACTGAATACGGAGTAGATGTAAAATGGATCCAATCAGCTTACCCACGCCTGAGAAAAGCGGTGGAAAGCCCCTGCTGGAAGCCCTGCAACTCAGAAAGACCACCCGGCAAATCAGTTCGAAAGAGATCCCGCTACAGGTTCTGTCGAATCTCCTCTGGGCGGCTTTTGGAATCAATCGTGAGAAGGCGTCCTTTGGCAAGCCCGGTCGTACTGCTCCATCAGCAAGTAACTCACAGGAAATCGACCTCTATGTCGCTTTGAAGGACGGTCTCTATCTGTACGAGGCATTCCCTCATCGGCTTGCTCCTGTTACCGATGGGGACTTTCGCACATTGTCCATCTACCGTGGAGCATCAAGGCTAACAAAGCATGCCCCGGTGAACATTTTCTATATCGCAGACCTTACATGTTATGATACTGGACCTGACCAACCTGACCCCCATATTGGAGAACCCGAAGTTCAGAAATCGTATTATTATACGGATACGGGATTCATCGCACAGAACGTCAATCTCTTTGCCGCTTCAGAAGGATTAGCCGCATGGTTTCACAACTGTGACAGAGATAGGATTAGAGCCAAATTCGATTTGCGTCCTACTCAGCGAGTCCTTTTCGCACAGACAGTAGGGTACCCCCCATGAGCATCCATCGTATGATAAGTCTTTGAAAATTAATACAAGAATGAGATTATCGGAGAGCCAGTATCTCCTAATTCAGCTCGTAGCTCGCCATTTCCATTTTTCATGAACCAAATTCTTATTTCGTTTCAGGTTCCGTAGTGTTCATGCCGTCCAAACTCGCTCAGAAAGCAACGAAACTGATGGAAGCGCAACGGGGTCACTGTGCTCAGGCGATATTTACCACGTTTGGTGAAGACATCAGCGGAGGAAAAGTAGACTTTGACACCTGCATGAAGATATCCGCTTGGAATCTTCACAAGGGCAAGACTCTCGTGATGGGTACATCAGCTCACCGCTACTACTGTCCGAGACGAGCAGACCGAAAACGGTGCTGGTGCGGTACATAGAGTTGCCACTACCAGACCATTACAAAGAAGACAAGACTCCCAAGTATTGCTTTTGGGAAGCCGAAGCACTCCCGAATTTGCTTCAGATTCCTACAAACCCGTATGTGGGTATCTCCAGTAATGCTTCCACACGCTCCGGAGGAAGCGCGCCCGGAAGGTCTTGTTTGTTGGCAATGCCGATTATTTTGGCTTTCGAAGCTTCTTCCTTCAGAAGATTCACCAACTTCTTGCTTTGCAGAACGTTCTCCAGAGTACTATCGGTAACTACTACACCCACCTGTGCACCAGAAATCATCTTTCCCCACAGATTGCTGAACCCGGATTGCCTTCCTATTTCCCATAGAACTATGTTTACATCATCTGATTCTACTGGGAGATTTTTAATCAAATCCTCTCTTCCAGTAGCAGTGTCAGATGAGGGTGTTCCTCCCTTAAGCAGACTCACCAATGTTGTCTTTCCTACGCCTGGAAAACCGATAACTATGACCTTTGCTCGCGCACCTTGCAAGTCACATATAGACTCGTAACGTGAATGTGTTGATGTTGCTGATACCTTGCTGCTTCTTCTGAGTGCATCCGCAAACATCTTGGTCTTCTCAATCGTATCCTCTTTGTCATCTGTTTTGTCAGCTACCAAGAAAACGATATGATTTGAATCTACTATACAGTACACTGCATGAGTCGGGAACTCCCTGTGTTTGACTTGCCCTTCCAAATCACTTGTTGGACATGAGTCAATCAGGCGGCGGAGAGAATCCATGAGATCTCCGTTCAATGATGGCTGTCGAAGCTCCATTGAATCAAGAAGCTCGCCTGCCCTGTTCAGGATGTACACTCCGTACCACATTCAATTTCGCCTTTTGCCACCTTTTTCTCATACTGCTATATTAACGTTTCAAGCAGACCGAACGTATGACTCGTGCAACACCTAGAGTTGCTACGATTTGGTGAAGACCTCAAGAAGCAGTACCTCCATCCTCAGCATCTATCCTGCTAATGTATTTGTAAAAGAAGAGATTATTTATAGAGTGGTATCTCGTGAAACTCTAGTGTTCACTCGCTTTCGGATGCCCCTAACTCTGATACCTGTGTCCCTGAAGCGTAGTCCCTGCTTTGCAGTATGATATGCTCATGTAGGAGATGTACTGATTATCCGCTGCAATTTCCTTCGTAATTTTCTAGGTACTCTTATATGTAGTGACACGGACAGTAATGTGGGGATTTGTAATTGATACAACATAAGCAGATTTCTATCTTTGTGATTTCTTGGTTAGTTCTAATCATGGGTATAGCTACTTCAGCTCCTCCTATGAATGCTAACGAAGATATAGTTGAGGTAATTCCTTTGCAGGATCAGAGCAACATTCTCATTCGAAAGGCATCTGAGACTGCTAATGATAAGGGAATACCTCTAGTATTCTACACGCCAGAACCCAAAATGGCTGAACAAAATCATCTGACATATCGAAATAAACTCAACCTAGAAACGAACGAAACTGAGAGAATCTTGATTTCCAACAGTACTAACACTGAGTATCTAAGGAAATATACAGTAGTAGAGCCTGGAAATATCTACAGGCAAGTAGTGTATAAATCTGATATTGATACTTCTTCGTGGTTTGATGATGCTCTAGCCAATGAAATTGACAAGCTACGGAAGAAATACAGAAGTATCGAATTCGGAATGGAGCTCGCGCAGTATCAAGGCGACGGATCAGCTATACTCCAACACTGGCAGTGGGAGAAAACATCAGTGGAGTTGATTTCCAGTTTGGATGACAATGGCAACGGGTGGACATACGAATCCAGCTACGCATGGGACCTCTGGGCATCTGTTGCTGACGTTGACCTTAATGAACGCTACTGGATGTTTGAGTGGATTGTCGCATCTTCTGTTGATGATGGAGATTATGAGTGTCAATTTGGGATTGGCAACCGGGTTGGACCATGGGTATCCAGTCGATATATCAAGAATGATGCGGCAGCTTATGGCCGAACAGAGCAATTGCATAGACATCAGCCTTCAGATTCAACAGGGACGTTTTCATATAGCATTAGTACTGGAATCCAAGCAACAACAACTGGTCCACAAGTCATGTTCGGCGCTAGCGCTACTTGGACGGGTCCGGATGTATCAATAGTCGATAACTCGCTTAAGAGCCAAGACTACACAGAGTGGACAGAAGCTTTCAGAGGGCCTAATTACTCAACGTATCCGTTCTGGTCCGGCCCATGTTCCGCGTCTCATAACACATATGAATCCTACAGAACTGCTCAATGGATGCATGACGCAGATGATGAGACGGGAGAATGGATTCAGGATACAGAAACGACTGTATCATGGCATACTGATGTACATTTCTATAATCTTTTCATCATTGTATGGGATAGCCACTATCACTACAATACTGATAATGAATGGACTTGGGAAAAAATCACAAATAACTAGAGAACCTCTAGTATCGGAGGAAAAGGCCAGCTTTTCCTCCAAACCCTTTCTATTGATGGAGTCAAATACAACCAATAGTGTATCATCACCAATCGTGACTAAACGCAGGTCGCTGCGTTCAAGGTTGTCATTCAGAACCGGATTCATTCCAATCTTTTTCTTATCACTGTAATTAAATATGTGGGTTGATAGTGGATATCCAGCGTAACGCTCTTGGTTTTACAATCTAATAACACACGATGTAGAGTCCAGCTATTAGAACAGAAGTCTGGCCACGGTGCCATTCCTATCAACCGGGGTTAGGTCCTCTTCAAACCCGTTTGAGGCTGCCCCTTCAAGCCCAATCATATACGAATCGGGATTGAACCGACTGAAAGGGACCAATAATCTCAGCGTATCATTTTCGACAGAAACGGGAAGGCCGGGTTCTGAGACGGTTCCGTCCTCATAGTAGAGACTAATGATATGAGAATCGGTATGGCCCTCTTCAATACCTCTTGAGACGATTATCAGCCAATAGCCATAGGGCAAGGAATCATTGTTTTCTTGTATACTCCCAGCCACCTGCATTTCAATGGCAACGTAGATTCCATCCCGATACGAGGTGATCTGTACTATATCGCAATTCGGATCTGATACGTCTCCTTCAGGATCCGTGTGGGTGATATTGGTCCGGTGGACTGGCATGCGACCAATGAAGAAAATACTGGGAATCCCGATGACGATAACGATAATTAGAATCAAAATCCACATTCTAGGTAACTTCGGCCTGAGAAATGACCATATTGATTGTTCGCCTACAGATTCAAATGGCTCTTCAATTGCTCCTCCCCAGTTTTGGCGATACCTGTTCAAAATATAAGTGACTATCAGAACCACGACGAAAATCGTAAAGAGCACACCCACGATTGCGATTTGAGACTGAGGTTCTAATTCGACTCTCGTCACCGCGATTGTGGCTTGAGGCTTGGAACAATGATGTGTAGCTTGGAACTCTGATTTTTCCCATTTTGCTGCCATCTCAAACAGGATTATCTCCACCCGTAATAATTTTATTTACATTCCCCCAAAAAACTTTTGCCGTCCTTTCTTCATCGATTGGAATTTCTATTGCCACTTGCCGGGCAGTCCAATCATCCAGACATCTTCTCCATCTTGTGTCTCACCGGGTTTCCTTAAATATAATGTCTAAAGAGTTAATCTTCAAGTAACTGTTCAGCTCACCACTACTAATGTCCGAGGCGAGCAGACCGAAAGTATGACTCGCGCTGCACCTAGAGTTGCCAGGATTTGGTGTACCCCCTCAGACCCGCTAAAATGCCAGTCTAGGTTATCTGGCCGCTTCTGCGGCCTCCTTTGCTGTTTCCAAGGGTGGCTTGAGGTCGTCGGGTACCGCTGGTTCGTATTCTCGGCCATGCTTCCTCTCTTCAAACTCCTCATGTGCCTTCTCCAATAATCCCGGCTTCGTGATTAGGTCAAGTGCCGAAGCAGCGATTACTTTGGCAGAGAAAATCAAGGACTTGTGACCGATACTCATCCCGTTGAGCGCCACGTTCTGCCAGGAATGACCTGGAATGCCAAGCACCCATGTTGCTGTATTGAACTCCATCGTAGGTGTTACCCAGCTTACGTCTGCAACATCAGTGGATCCTGGCATGACCATGCCTTCATCCCATGGGTCCGGTATAGATCTATCCATCAGTACATCCATCAGGTCCTCCCAGCCGGGCCGCTTGGTCTGTCTCAACGCTGCCCTCTTCTCTTCCTTCGAGATGGTGTCTGAGAGTTCCTTTGCAAATTTCATCTCCTCATCTGTATACTCCGGAGCCCCAATATCTCTCATGTTTGCTGTGACTATCTCACTGAGCTTCTTGTTTGGCAGCACATTGTAAGTACCTTCTAGGAATTCAACCTCATGGGTTGTTCGGGCCATCAAATCTGCACCGTCTGCTATTTTCAAGACCCAATCATAGATATGGTCTACTTGCTCACGCTCGGGAGCTCGCACATAGAACCATGTCCGAGCATAGGCGGGTACAACATTAGGCTGCATGCCCCCTTTCTCAATGACATAGTGGATACGTGCTTCCTGTACCACATGTTCTCGCATGTAGTTGACACCGGCGTTCATGAGTTCAACGGCATCCAAGGCGCTTCGCCCTCGATCTGGTGAGGCAGCTGCATGTGTTGAAAAACCATGGAAGTGGAATTTCACCGAATTCACCGCAAGTGAGCTTCCTACTCCGGCCCAGTTCATAGCCCCTGGGTGATGACTAAGCGCAGCATCAACATCATCGAACAGTCCATCTCTTACCATGAACATCTTGCCACTGTAGTTCTCCTCTGCTGGGCAACCAAAGAATTTGACTGTGCCATCGATACCATCCTTTTCCATGACGGTTTTGACTGCGATAGCTGCTGCCATTCCCGATACCCCATGGATATTATGACCACACCCGTGTCCTGGTGCCCCCTCCTTAATCGGCTCCTCGTGGGTTACTGGTTTCTGGGAGAGCCCGGGTAATGCATCATATTCTCCCATTATACCGATTACGGGTTCCCCATTTCCATATGACGCCACAAATGCTGTTGGCATGCCGGCAACCTTACGATTAACCTCGAATCCATATTCCTCCAATGTATCAGCAATCAGGGCTGCTGACTTGAATTCTTGAAGTCCGAGCTCAGCAAATTCCCAGACCTTGTCACTGACTTCAATCATGTGTGCTTCATTTTGGGCAATCCAATCCCATGCCGTTTCTTTACACAATCCTTTTCACTCCTAAGTTAAACAAACGAATGTCTCGACTCTGCCAAAACCGATACTTGAAGGTATTGTCTCGCTGTGGTAACTGAATCCCAAAGGTGAATGAAATTGAGCGTGAACAAAGAAGAAGGAGAAGACGGGGGACACTATGACTATTTCCCAGAAAAAATCGGTGCTGTTCTAGCGGTATGTTCCTTTGTATTTCCTAACTGGTTTCAATATGACCCCTCTCATATCACAATCTGGGCTGGCGGCTGGATGCTTCAGATTCGTAATTTGCAATACACATCCTCTATTGCGTTTCACATTGCGAACTTTGGTCCACTCTTGCCACTGATGATATTCATCGGCGGTCCACAGATTCTCTTTGCATACTTCATATATCGTGTTTATGAGCGCAAATCAACAGTAAGGAAAGCTTTCGCGGTGGGCAGTCTTGGATTCATTCCTCCTATGATACTCAACATACCGAACCTGCTCTACGATTTCACATCTCCGGGTTTTCCCTTCTGGCCCATTTTTCCGATTCCTTTGACTCTTCTTCTTGGCTATGTACTGATTAACCGAACTCCCCCACCTGAAGATACTCCCGGTTGGTTACAATGAGCAGGGTGATATAGATTCTAAAAAAGCTTTTTCGAATTAGAAACAAACCAGCTATGGGTCGACTATGGATACAAGTCAAAAGGTCCCCTCCCTCCCAGCTTTCTATGGCATGACAATTGTCGTCTGCCATATCCGTAACATGCGCGTCCACGTTAAAGCTCCTTTTTGAAGTATATAAGGTGTCGTTGGTGGATATTCCGCCCACAGAATGCTCTTAGAAAAACTCTAATCGGGATTTTTCGCATCCTACAGCTATGGTGTTTGACCCGATACATCGACCCGGAAACAAACAGGAACTATTATAATCTTGACAGCTGTATTTTGTTTCCGGAACTTTCCTAGGTACTACCGATTTGGAATGGCGGTTGTTGATGAATGGCCATTGAAACCATGGGGGATTCAATTGAAGGAGCCGCAGGCCATTCGGCCTACAACTCCGGCAAGGGACAAGCCCTTACCATGGCGGGTCTTCGGGATCTCCAGGAATCACCATCTCACCTCCTCAACGTTCTGAGACGATGATTGGAAGGAACACATAGGAAACAGCAGGTTCGAAGTTCCTATGTATGACCGTAGTTCGGCTCAGCGGCCGAAGTTCAGAGACTATGCAGTAGAGGTTACTAACATGTCAGAGAAAGCGCAGATTGCCACAGTTGGAAAACACGAGACCGGAAGGCTGGAATTTGTTCTATACCGGACGCAATCGGACAAACTGATTATGCTCCATACTGAAACAACACAGAAGCAAGCAAAGAACATCAAAGAGAAGGTGGAGAGGCGCCTCCCGGTAGAGCTCGTAGACGTTGAACCATGGGACTACCATGATGTCTTAGGGAAGGCTCTGGATGTCGCTTACAGGAATCGGGATTGTGATCTGCGGTTCAATCCGTCTCTTGGAACAAGGGTCATGACTTCTGCCCTGATTATGGCAGCAATGTTCACGAATTCACTAGTGTATCTCGTTAAGGAACAAAACGGAAAACCGGTGGATGTTGTAGAGGTGCTACCCATAAGACGCACCATGTTAACCCAACCAAAGAAGAATATTCTAAAGAAGCTGTTATCAGAAGGGGACTGTGTTCCGAGTCAGAGAGAACTCGGTTCACGGACAAGCTTGGCTGCATCCACTATAAGCGGACATGTCAGAGATCTCGAAGATGCGGGATACATCAGGCGCTCCAAGGGGGCGGAAGGGAATGTGATTTGCATTACCGATCTGGGTAGAATCGTGCTAAGGGTGGCTCAACATTGGAAGGAGCTGTGAAGCTCTAAGCTGCTTGGTGGAATTCTAATGGATGAAGACGTACTGCTTCAGCTTTGGCAGGAGGTGGTAGATTCAACGGAACACCGTTTCGATTTGACCTGTCCACACAGAACTCCTGATTTGTCTCCGGATATAGATTCTTCCAAGAAAAAAGCAGTTTGGCATATCGAGGTGTCCAAAGGGAAAATCCTGTATCCCGAAGGCCTGTCTCTTTCAAATCCTCTTCTTAAGGGGGTTCTTGCGCGAGAAGCGTGCCGAATCAGTTTGCCCCCCTCGCTGCAGAGTGAGAAGGCAAGAATGGATATTGCTTGCGAATACGGGCGACAAGTTGTTGATGATGCTGTTGCTGACCAATGGCTCTCTTTGTGGAAAGAGGCTAGTCCTATCGTCAAACTACATGATGGAACAAAATATCGACCACACACATTCTTCGATATTCTGTGGCATCTTGGTAAGGAAACCGCGTTCAATGGAATGATTTCTCGAATATCCCGAATGGATAAACATCGAATTGTAATCGACTTTCGTGACTGGGTAGAGTGGTTTCTCAGGTATGTCCTTGAATATGAACGACCTCTTTCGGAAACTGAAGCTAGTATAGTCGATATCCTTCTGACAAATCCAGAGGCTGACGGACAAGCACTTGCAGAACGTACGGATATTAGCCCTCGGTGGGCGAGATCCATTTGCAAGAAAATGAAAGAGCGCGGGCAGTTGATGGAGTTTGATGTGGTAGTCTATTCAAAAATCGGGATTCGGGCGTTTCAGGTTATATTACTATCCGATATCAACGGGCAAGAAGATTGCTCCTATCTAATTGAAGACTGTCCGTTTGTATTCTCGAACTCATCTATCCTGACAGGCGGGAGGGGTTTGCATGCGACCCTTTGCATGCCTGACAATCCGGAGAACCTCACGCATCTTGACAATCTCTTGGATATTGCGAAAAGTCACGGGTTGAGGGTATTCATCTTTGAACGTCAGAAATCGGGTAACTGGTTGAATCTGAATGATTACGAGTCAAACACAGGATCTTGGTCAATTGATTGGGAGAGTATACGCATGGAGGGCCAGATGCTGCAACGGGAGGATCTCTCCTTTGTATATCCAGAACTACAGCTTTCTGACCCCGATAAAAATATAGAACTTGACGAAACCGATATTCGACTGCTGTCAGAGTTTGAAAAGGGGAAAAAGACGGCTAGGAGTCTGCAGAACACCTTAGGCATTAGAATGGACACCATTCTAGAGCGGCTTGAGCGTCTTAGAGATGCTGACGTCATCAGGAAATCTTGGGAAGTACATCATATCGGACTCATTGAGGAGACTATTGTATTCACGGAGGACGAGAAAGCAATGAATTGTACTGCTGCCCTCTCACTGCGTTTGCCCCGTTGCTTTGTTGATTATGATCAGGACGAGAGATTGTTCATGCGGATCAGATTGCCCCGTGGTGGAGCATTTGGGCTTGCCGATGCCCTTGAACCAATCAACTCGCTGTCTGGTATCCATCTAATTGGCGATAGACTATGGGGACGATGGCACCTCAGTGATTGGATTGATGAATGGAATCCCAAAACCGGCCAATGGAGACCTACAACCAAGAATCTTAGTCGTTGGTATCATTCAATGGAAACCGGAACGAAAGATGTTTTCTGATACCATTCATGTATTCTTTCCGTGACTAAGAGATTCTACGTTTCATCATTGTCGAAATCGTCTGCCAGATTGAGTCGGATCCCCACATTGTCCTCAGTAGCAGAATCAGGCTCCAACATTTGTTCAATCTGTCCACCAAGTACTTCAATCCATTTTTCGATCGGGATTTTCTTATCTAATGCCTCTATGACTCTTAGTCCTGCAAGAGCGGGTTTATAGCTTGGATAGATATTGAGAGCAGCTTCGAACTGTTCTTTCGCCTTGTCAAATTCCCGATGATACAGATATACACGTCCCAATCTGACCCGATTGTCTATGTTATTCGGATTAATCTCTATGGCCTTCTCAAATTCGGTTTTTGCAGCACCCAGGCTCTCTTTTCTCGCAAGAATATCCCCCAGCATGATGTGTAACGCCCCACCTTTTGGTGTTACCTTGATGGCCTTGCGAGCGTACTCCTCTGCTTCATCGTACTCACCTTTTTCTAAGTGCATGTCCGCCAAGATTCTGAAGACTCTGTCTGAACTCTTGTATTTTGCCAGATTCGATTCAGCAAATAAGATAGTTTTTTCGAGATCGCCCTTCTTTCGGTATACCAAACATAGATCGTGAATGTAATTGGCTTCATTAGGATTCAAATCTATAGCTTTTTGGAATGCAAATTCAGCTAAATCCAGTATGTTCCTATTAGAGTAAAACATTCCAACTTGTCTCCATTCAGTGTCCCCGGCTTTTTCCTTTTCCATTCTTTTTTCAATCAGATCCGTTCCTTCCTGCAATCTCTCATCAAGAGACATCATCCCTGCTTTCATTAGAAGAAACTCCATGTTATTGGGCTGGAAGCTGCAGGCTTTTTCGAAGCATTCCAAAGCTCCACTGAAGTCCTTTCCATTTGCCAGAACCACACCTTTTGTGTACCAGACCTCCTCACTATCTGGGTACTTCGAAAGATGGTTGTCGAGGAGCGCTAGTGCACGGTCTGGTTCACTCTTGTGTTGATACAACTTAGCAGTCAATGCTACTACAGATCCATCGTCAGGAGCCATTTGATGTGCCTGCTGGAGGTTGTCAATCCCCTCATCAATACCCCCCCTGTCTATGAGGATTTGTGCCTTACATTTATAGAGCTCATGGGATTTTATAGTCTGAGCATCTTTCTCCAATGCCTTCAGTAACCTATCCACTCCCCGTGCAATGGATTCCTGAGTCCCCGTCCTTTTCTTGAGCATGTATAGTGTCCTGTAAAACGCTGCAACTACAAAAGGGATAATTCTGGATTCAGAAATCGCAGAGTATATCGTTAGAGCTGCTGCTAAATCACCTAGCTGCTTGTATCTACTGGCCTTCTCCATCAGGTATATCACTTTCATTGGAAATGGTATGTCGGAATCGCTTCTAACCTTCTTCAGCAATTCCATGACCTCATTCATTGTCAATGCGGAGAACATATCCGCCGTAAAATGAGTTAGTAATGACCATAGGTGAAACATTTCTAGTTCTTGTCTGGATTCTATCCGCCGCCTTGTCCTACGGGGTCTCCGACTCTCCTTGATGAATGCTTCAGGCTGAGGGGTATAGTCAAAATCCTCTTTGGTGACTCTGGCGTTGAATATTCTATCTAAAAGAAACTCCAGTGATTTCGTTGAAACACTATGCTTCTCTGCAAGGTCAGCGATTTTCCCTTTAGGTTCCTCCTGTAGCTCCGTTCTCACATTCTCAATCCATGATTGAGATACGAAGATAGGGGGCCTCCAGAAGGACATTATATCGTTCCCTGCATGTGATTGCACGTATTTGTAGAGCGCATCCTTTGGGATTCCGGTCTTGTCTGAAACCTCCTCTATCTCTAGAATGCGGGCTTGGTCAAGCCATGAACGAATCTCCTCGATTTCCTTCCTCATGTTTCGAATTTTACCGTCATGGAAAAGCAGTTGAAGACGTTCATTATCTAGTAGCCATCTGATGTCATCCTCCTCGATTTGCTTACCTGCGATGGCTGAGATTTCCACCATTCCGTTTTCTTTCAGCTCATTTAGAATACGGCTCCTCAAAATTCTCTCCGAATATATGACAGCGTTTGCCTTGATTGCAGCATCTGGCAACGCCTCCGCGAGATTCAAGATAACGTTCTTGGGAAGATTCATCCGGTCAACCATATCGTCCACTTGCACAACTGGACCGTCTCTGATTTCCCTCTCTAGACTACGAGCAGCCTTATCACGATGGAATATCACCTTTGTGTCCGCTGAAACCAGAAAATTCCCTGACTCTTCCACTAGATCTATTACCTTCGAAGGTTCCCAGTCAAACTCCTTCATCGGCTCTTCAATTGGGACTTCGGATTTTTCCTCAAATTGAAGTTCCAAGTATTTCTCCAGCTTCTTTCTGCTCCGGCCAAATATGAAAGATATCAGTACAACAGCTGCTAGTTTGATTCCATGACTTGGATTCATACCCATCACATCATGTATGTGAAGTAGAAGAAAAGGATAAACCCGGCGGAGAATAAAATACGCACCCGCGAATAGTACCGTGGTATCCGAGCGTTATTCTAATGCGTTTGCCCTAGAAGGATTACTTGTTGTCTTAATGTGGGAATTCTATAGGGCAACATTTTTGCTTTTCTCACCTGATTCACATCCATATCCCCGGCTGCATGCGGAGTTTGGCATTCAAACAAGTAGGATTAAATGCTATGAATCCCGATTCTAACCAGCTCACCCTGAGGCAACTCCTAGAGCAGGTTAGTCATGGTTTCGTTTTCTTCCTGTCGAGTTTTTCGAATGCGACAAATAATACTGCTAGCTCCAATTAAAGGAATGGCTTCTTTGTTGAGGGTGATCATAATATCCTTCTGAACAACAACACTTCAAGTTACAACTCCCGGGATGGTTTTCACATCGAATCAAGCAGTAGTGATTTGATATGAAATGTGGCTACCCATAACGCTCGATATGGCATCTGTCTCACCAAGCGGAGTGCACGCAATATGGTCTTCTTGAATAAATCGGGTATAATGGGGAAGCCAATGGTTTTGATAATGAAACGACGTACCCATTCAATGGTTATGAGCCTGGTAGGTTATCTAGCATGTTCCTCGAACGGGAACTCCCGCGAGGGTGCCCTCGTACAATGGGGCGAACCGAGTTACTTCATACAGGAGATGTAGTTCTCTTTTCATTATCACCTTTGTCACACCTAGACCGTATGCTGCATGGAATTCAATACAGTAGCATAGTAAAGAAGGCTATTGACGAGAAGCTTGCCAAATCATAGCTGTTATACCGCCCATCAAAGACTGAGAATCTTATCATTATCTCAGCTGAAACTACCATCTTGCTCCTTTGAGGCTCCTTAAATACCCTACCAAGATTTTATATGACTTAATCGTTGTAATTTTGATTTGAGTGGATAGGTAGGTAGCACATCTAGCTAATCCTAGGAGATGAACTTTCGTGAGAAATCGGATTGTTTTTACCCTTACTTTTGTTGGGATTTTATGCCTGTTGCCTATGACTGCGAATAGACCGAGGACTCTTGGCGGTCATGTAATGCAGGATAATGAAAAAGCCCTTGCTCAGACGAGCCATCCCCCCTTCAACATCACAAGCAATGATGATTTTGCATCGATGGGGTGGCCTGGCTCGGGAACTGCTGAGGATCCTTATGTTATAGGTGATGTTCTCATAGAAGATGAAAATCTTTGCGTTTATGTAACCAATACCACGGCGTATTTTAGAATTGTGGATTCAGTTTTCAGAGGAAGTGGAAAGGGGATTTCGTTCCAGAACGTTACTCATGCAACAATTTCCAACTGTTCAATGGAGCAGTTGAGTCAAGGTATCGATATCTGGGAATGTAACCACTCAGAAGTGGTTGATTGTGTGTTTCAAGATATGAGCTATACAGCTTTTTCTGCTTTCGATGTAGAACATTTCAACTTCACCCAAAACGAAATACAGAATGCTACTCAAGGCGCAAGCTTGGGGTACTCTCTGGATGTATCAGTAACTCATAACCAAATGAGTGATTGCGAGTGGGGAGGAATTTCTGTCCTTTCTGATGGGAATGGCTCCGTGATTGCTCATAATGAAGTCGTAGGAGTAGAAGAGGCGGGTCTTGGTTGGGGCGGAATATCTGTAGAGTGGGGTTCTAATTGGATTGTTGAATCAAACATAATAATGGCTTCGACCGCAGGGATTGCTCTCTCGAATTCTGATGATAATTTGATTTTAGAAAATACAATACGAAATGTCTCTTCCCCCATATTACTGACAGATTCCAGTTCAAACACTATCGATTCAAACACTATTGAGAATTGCCCTTCGGGGATTTACTCACTTGAGGGAGATGATAATACCATTTCCAACAATGAGTTTGATTCAATATACTATCAAGGGATACATCTGCGGTATTCTGTCTCATGCACAGTAGCTGACAATTCAATGTATCATGGCATAATCATCACTGGGGACTCTCCTTCCTCGTGGAACCATGATGTTACTGGAAATACGTTGCCAGACGGGGAGCTGATGTATGTATCGGGAAAAAGCGATTTACTACTTGATGGCTCAAATGTGTCGCAGTTGATAATTGCGAACTCCGACAATGTGACTGTTAAGAATGCAAAGCTCATTGATGCTGTGAGGGGTGCGACGATAGCATATTCAGAGGGGTGTTCACTCATTGGATCAACAATCGTGAGTAATTTGAATTCGGGAGTCGAGGTATGGTATTGTCAAGATATCGTGCTTGATCAGAACAACATTACAGACAATACCAAGGGACGGTATGGACGATACGGAGGCATTGCATTATGGAACTCAGATGGGGTGAACATAACTCGAAGCGTCATCTACAACAATACTGGTCATGGTATCCGTATGTTCGACTGTGATGACTGTTTTGTCTATAATAACTGGATATCCAACAATACCGATTATGGTGTTTATCTAGGGGAAGGCAAAGATAATACCATATTTGGAAATGCTATTGGGTGGAATGAAGCCGGGAATGCCTACGATGATGGAACAGACAACCAGTGGGATAATGGTGAAGATTTCGGAAACTGGTGGAGCAACTACAATGATACAGAGACCTATGAGATAGAGGGAGACGCGGACAGTGAAGACAGATATCCTAATTCTCTCAACGAACTTTCCCTCACGATTCCCATTGCTGAAGAAGAGACCATTGATTGGGCTGTCCCAGTGATTGTGTTGGTGGGGGGAGCGGCTGTCGTTATCATAATAGTAGCTCTCCTCAAAAGAAGAGGTAGCTAAGACATGAGCGACCCCCCCGAATCAAGGTCCACCATAATTACCATACTATCAATTGCGCATCTGCTAGTCTTTGTTGTACCTGGAGTTGTTACAAATGGACCATTCCCACCGGCAATGGATGTTTCTCAGAACTACGATGAACATGAAGCTATAACTATTGTAGATGAATCTGATTTCACATTATACGGGTTTACAGGAGCTGGAACTGCCGAAGACCCCTATATTATTCAAAATCTCAGCATTGTTTCGAATATGTACTGTATTTCGATTGATTTATCGTATGAAGACGTACACTTCGAAATAAAGAACTGCTATTTGCGTTCAACCGCCGATTATGTTTCCTGTGTGTATATCAGAGATTCACTCAATTTTTCTTTGAATGGCTTGTATGTTGAAGATGGTACGCATGGGATTAACTTGGAACACTGCCAATTTGCCACTATTACCGCCTGCAGAGTCTTTGACGCAGGTACGAACTATCGCATGCAGGGTTGCGAGTACGTAGAAATGGAATCCTGTGTATCCGCAGCCGGGACTACTGGCATCGCTATTTCAAACACCGATATGTCTGAATATGTGAGTAATCGTTTCTATTCAAACACTAACCTTGGCATGCTAATCGAGCACTATTCCCACAATAATACAATTTATGGGAATTACTTCGGCTGGAATGTACCACTTTTGGAGGCCTTAGAGCCTGAATATGTTGAAGACAATGGCTACAATAATTCCTGGGATGATGGAGTATCGCAAGGGAATTACTACTCAAACTATGACGGTTCTGGCTCGAAACAAATCCAGGGAGATGCGGATGGTATCGATCATTTTCCGTCCGGGCTTGATGATTCAGTAGCACCAGAAATCCAACCGGTAAGTGATATACATCTCGATGTTGATGAGCAAGACACAACCGTAGTTGCCGAAGCTTCGGATGAGTTTCCTCTCACCTTTCAATGCTATCTTGATGGTGCTATCCATGATGAGGGATACTGGATGTTCAATGCTGTTGCAACAGAGGTAGAGATGACTAAATATGGGTCTCACAATTTCACAATTCTATTCACAGATGCAGCTGGAAATTCTGCTTCTGCGGAAATCGAGATTCAGAAAGATGCTCCATTTCCTTGGCATATTGGAATGGCCATAGCTTCTGCAGCTGTTATTTCAGCACTCGTACTTGTTGAGATTCGTGATCGTAGACAGACCTCCTAACGCCTTCAAGCACTTGCTGAGTGAAGGAATCACCTGTCATCGTTCCATCTTCTTGGTTACTCCATCTACGCGGAAGCAAATGCTACGATACAGGCTGCTGCAATCAAACCAATGATCATTGTCCCGGGCATCGCTTTCCAGAAAGATTCTTCGAAGTTCCACCGAAGTTGGCACTTATGCTTCCGAAAGCTACCGCGAATACGACACCAAGGAAAATAGCTACGATGATGTAGCAACCTTCTAAGACTTCTGTTTTTGATGTCATCGGAATCCTATTGCTATTCCAATTCTTATCTTAAATATATAGCCTTTACCAAAACAAACCATCGACTAATTATCTCTTTAGGACTTCTTCTCGGAAGAATGTTTGTGCTATCTTAACCCTTACCTCCTAATTGGACTTTGTCGCCACTATTCTGACATCACAAGCACATGGCGACATTTCGGGATTTGTCGCGCGTCCTTTTGATTCCACCAGTTCCTATCTCTACAAGGTTTTCCCTTTGGGTTTGTAAACCCCAATGCGAGTATTTGATGCCTTCTTTACTCATAACCTCTATCCCTCCACTTTCTGTTATTCCAGTGTATCCTTCTACGTTCATTGTTATGCCCCTTACTGATAGTGGATTAACACACTACACTACTGATTGACCCTCCCTTAACTATAATTTATATGTGTTTGATTGAAATGGTAATTTCTTAGGAGAATAGGAAAAGTGTCTGAAAAAGGTGATAACACCTCAAAAACCCCTCACAATGAAGGTAAACAGCATAATCAAGAGGACCATCACCGAAAGATGATGCAGGATTTCAAGCGACGTTTCTTTGGTTCACTTGTAGCCACAGTTCCAATTCTGACATTATCTCCAACTGTTCAAGGGTTCCTCGGAATCGAATTCCAGTTTCTCGGATCATTGTATGTTCTGTTTGGCATCTCAGCATTAGTCTACTTCTGGGGTGGGTACCCTTTTCTCAAGGGTCTTGTAGATGAGTTGCGCGATGGGCAACCCGGAATGATGACGCTAATCTCCGTTGCAATCACCGTTGCGTTTGGATACAGCTCTGCGGTGGTCCTCGGGCTTCAGGGCTCCCTATTCTTCTGGGAACTTGTCACGCTAATTGACATCATGCTACTTGGCCATTGGATTGAGATGCGATCGGTGTTGGGTGCTTCTCGTGCATTGGAGGAGCTTGTGAAAGTCCTGCCGTCAGATGCCCATCTTGTGAAGGATGGTTCAATTGAAGATGTGAGTGTCGAGGAATTAGAACTTGGAGATATCGTGCTTGTACGCCCGGCTGAGAAAATCCCTGTTGATGGCGTCATAATTGAGGGGGCATCAAACGTCAATCAGGCCATGCTCACTGGCGAATCCAAGCCAGTTTCCAAATCAAAGGGAGACGAGGTTATTGGAGGCTCAATCAACCAAGAAGGATCGCTACGAATAGAAGTACAGAAGACTGGCAAAGATACCTATCTAAATCAAGTTGTTGACATGGTTCGCCAAGCACAGGAAAGCAAGTCAAAGACCCAGGACTTAGCGAATCGAGCCGCTTTCTGGCTGACCATCATCTCTCTTTCAGTTGGAGGAGTTACCCTTGCATCATGGGCGTTTCTAGGCGCGAACTTTGGTTTTGCCATTGAGCGGGCAGCTACAGTAATGGTCATAACGTGCCCCCACGCTCTCGGTTTAGCCATCCCGCTTGTGGTAGCCGTATCAACCTCTCTAGCTGCCAAGTCTGGCCTTCTGATTCGCGATAGACAGGCCTTTGAACGCGCCCGTGACATAGAAGCAGTCATGTTCGACAAAACTGGTACGCTAACAGAGGGCTCCTTTGGGGTTACAGATGTCATCTCGCTTGGTGATATGAGTGAAGAAGAGCTTCTTCAAAAAGCGGCATCAATAGAAACACATTCGGAGCATCTCTTGGCTCGTGGTATTACGGAGAGCGCGAAGGATCGCGATTTACCGCTACTTGATGTTGATGATTTTGAAGCCATTCCAGGAAAAGGTGTAGCTGGAGTAGTAGAAGGTGAAGAAATCAAAATCATAAGCCCCGAGTACCTCAAAGAACTAACGGGGGGATTCGAAAATGAGAAGATTGAGTCTGTTGAAAAACAGGGTAAGACCGTTGTCTACATTGTGAAAAACGAAGAACCAATCGGAGCATTAGCGCTGGCTGACAGAATACGGGACGAATCGCGTGAAGCTATCAATGCTCTGGAGGCACAAGGAATCAAGTGTCTTATGCTCACGGGAGATAACAAACACGTGGCGGAATGGGTAGCAGAAGAGCTTGGTCTTGACGATTTCTATGCTGAAGTCCTTCCGGATGAGAAAGCAGACCAAATCAAGAAGGCCCAAGAAGCATATGGTTCGGTTGCTATGGTTGGGGATGGTGTTAATGATGCTCCTGCACTTGCCCAGGCTGACGTAGGTATTGCGATTGGTGCTGGGACCGATGTTGCGGTAGAAACCGCAGACATAGTCCTCGTGAAGAACGATCCACGGGATGTGGTGGATATTCTTGGGCTTTCCCAAAGAACCTATTCCAAAATGATTCAGAATCTTGCTTGGGCCACAGGCTACAATGCATTTGCAATACCATTAGCTGCGGGAATTCTTGCGGGATTCGGTATTCTTCCTGGGCCTGCCTTTGGCGCAATTGTGATGAGCCTTAGCACAGTAATTGTTGCCATCAATGCTAAACGTCTCGAAAAACCATCTTCTGAGACACAATGAGAACCACTCCTGGAGATCTCATCGCCTCACCTCTGCAGTATGTCACAGGTCTCCGGTTCAGAGGAGCTTGGATCCATGTAATGTAACTGTGTATGGGATGGTACTATGCTAGTGGGCTACTCGGGAGATCTTGGAACCCATCATTCACGGTATGTTCTTCTTCTATAGCACCGTTTTCCAATGCATCCATTATGATGGAATAGGCCTTTCGGTCTTCGATGCCGCGTGTTGCCAGACTCTGAACTAGATTCTGTAGAAGAAATCCATCTGCTTCAATTCTTTCTGTACCCTCTTCAACAAATTGTAATTGGTCTGGGAGAGTTGATGCATTAGCAACTCTGTGTTTCTTCAATAGCCTTGCATCCAAGATGTCATCAAACAGCTCGTCAAACTGCCTCTTGGTTTCGGAATCAAGCACTTCAGAGGGTGTCTCTTGGTAGACATCTTTCCAGATAGAAGCGATTTCTTGAGCAAATAGTTTCATCTTCTCCTTCTGTGAGTCACTCGGCTCTCGCAGAACAATGAATGCGCATATGAGATTCTCAGTGGCTACTATCCGGATTAAATCGGATATGGGGGTTACATCCCACTCCTCATAGGGAGACGCAAGGTCAAATTCGGCTTTGAATTGCGTTATCGCCGATATGAATGCCGATATCACCGTATCATCAAGACCCTTCTTGATAATTCGTGAATAAAGCGGAACACCACTCTTTGTGTGAAGGATTAATACTCCGAGCAGATTCTGTGCATCCGCGAAAATTCTCTTGATGCGGTTTTGCTCACTAATCTCTTCCTGCTTCTTTCTTCTGTAAATCACATAGGCTCCATAGGCAACAACCAGTCCCACTCCTATGATAGAGGGTGGCACTACGTATGTCGTGATAAATCGACTCATTATTTCTCCTTCACTCAAGTATGGAGTTAAAGCATATGTCCCAGAACTTTCTTCCATGAAATGGTTGGGTTTATCCATTCTGATTTCGAGATGATAGTCTTGGTTATCTGCGGATGGCATTGTGAAGATAGCCACATATATGCCGTTACTTCCTTCAGAGAATGCCCCTTGTTCCATCAATCCGCTTTCTGAGCCAAATATCAGATAGGTGACCGTAGCGTTTGAAACGGGTCTATTCGTATCTTTCTCGTAAATCCGAATGCGTAGGGTCTTCTCCCTTCCTGCAATGTCAGTCAATTCGTCAAGAATTGAAATACTGACTGGAACCTCGTCAACCCTGAACTCAAGCGTTGAGCTACCTGCCACATATCCTGTTTTGGAGAACGTGAAGATAGCTGAATGAGCGCCAAGACTTGTTGGGGTCAGGTTGATTCTGTACAACCCTGCTCCTTGGTAGAACACCTGAATCCAATCGCTATCAATTCCCGATACGGAAATATCTGCCTCACTGATACCTGTTCGATTCGCATCAATAAGATAGTAGTAGTCTAAGCTGTATGTATGATTGTATAGAAGATCGTCTTGTAAAGTTAAGTCGGTAATTCTAGTGTCGACATTCTCTACCGTCAGTTTGAATTCACGTATTTTGGATTCGTGATTCTCCTTGTTCACTTCGATGTTAATGGTCCAGGATCCTGTGCAACAGGTGTCAAATATGACATTGTAGATTTCGCCAGAAGCCGTAATGGCGAAAGAGGGACCATATGGTTGAATCAGGGCAATACTGACATTAGCTCCTGTGATATTTTGATTCAAATCCGTCCGGGCGTACACCATTTCTAGGTTGAATGGTTCAGAGAAGTTCACCGCTGCTGATCCACTACTTCGTAGGAATTCGAGATTGGTTGGTATCTCTTTCGCAAGCAAGCTGAAACCAACTGTCGAGTTCTGATAATTGGTCAGACTGGCTCTTAGTAGAATCGAGTACGACCCAATTTCGCTTGGATCAAGAATGACTTGGTATACTCCATCACCCAGTTCCTTGATATCTGAAACACCCAGCCCTCCAGGAGCATTCAACACTGATATAGTGGCATTCTCAAGCCTATTGAGATCCTCATCTACAAATGTTAGGTTTACCGTCTGAGTCAAATCAAAGGCGATTGTGTTTGATGTTGTTGAAGACGTAAGGCTCGTAGGTATTTCACTTATTGTCAACGAGAAGGTCGTGAATTGCGTCTTATGATTCGTGAGACTTGCTTTAATGACAATCGTGTACGTATCGGCCAAAGTGGATGTTAGAAGAATGCTGTAGTATCCATCATCAAGTTCTTCGGTTGTACCGATGCTTATCCCGATTTCTGGTGATACACTGGAAACCGTGACGTTGGCACTGAACAAACCATATCCTGAGATGTTTACATATCTTACAACCAGATTGTATGACTGACCAAATCGTATGCTGTCTGCTGTTCCATTCTGACGAATCAGTGTTGTGCCAACCTCGTCAACATTCAGTGAGAATGAATCATAGCCAGACAGGTAATTCCCCTTAGAGGCTGAGAACGTTAGAAGATATGATCCAAAGAGCATTGGCCTGATGATCAGTGAATAATTACCATCACCATAATCGGTAGCAGTGGAGATGTCTAGCTCTGCAGGCGGGTTCTCAGCTGTGATAGTGCCCCCTGACACCCCTGTTCCGAACTCGTCCTTGAAAACAAGCCCAAGTATGAGTTGCTCTTCAACCGAGATTGTCACGCTTGATACATTGAGGGTCAACGAAGTAGGAATCTCGGTGACGGTGAGCGTGAAGGTTGCGTATTGCACTTTGTGATTCGTGTAATTGGCTTCTATGAGCGTATTATACGTGTCAGTTGATGTAGCATTCAAAAGAATGGAATAGTATCCTTCTCCCAAGTCATGAGTAATGCCAATGTCCAACCCAGTTTCAGGTGTCACGCTCACAATTGACACCCAGGCCCCTTCAATACCATAGCCTGAGCTATTTACATAGCGCACAACAAGATTGTATGTTTCCCCAAAAGGCAATGTGGCTGCTGTCCCATTCTCTCGAGTCAGACTTGTATCAACAGCATCGACTACCAGTGAAAAGGAATCTACTGCACTCTTGTAGTTCGATTTTGATGCCGAGAATGTTAACAGGTATGTTCCAAAGTACATCGGGTCGATGACAAGGGAGTAGTTACCATCACCATAGTCTGTAACTGATGAAATTTCGAGGTCTGCAGGTGGGCTTTCAGGGGTAATAGTAGCCCCAGATACTCCTGTTCCTGATTCATCTTCAAAAGACAAGCCAAGAACGAATTGATCATATATGGAGATTGTTTCACTAGTAACGTTGAGCGTCAATGTTGTGGGAACTTCTGTTACGGTGAGCGTGAATGTACCATACTGGGTCTCATGATTCGTCTTGGTAGCCTTAATCACAATGGTGTACGTTGTCGTATTTGACGCGGTAAAGAGAATGGAGTAGTATCCGTCTCCGACATCGGTTGCTAAATCATATCCAAGTCCTGTTGAAGGTTCTGCATTTTCGATACTAATGTTGGCTCCTTCCAGACCAGAACCCGTAGAGTTCTCGTACTGAACTACATATCTGTAGTCAAGACCGTATCTCACAAAGCATGCAGTGCCATTGACCTGCGTGAGTATGGTTCCTGTTTCATTGACAATGAGTGTGAAGGAATCGGATTGAGAATGATGGAACTTCTTTGAAGATTCAACCGTGACAATATACGTTCCAGATTGCCGCCCCGTAATTGCTACTTGATAGTCTCCGGAGCCTTGCGGTACAACAGAACCAATATCTAAACCACCTGTAGTCCCACTGTACTCAAATTCGATTGTTGCTTCCTCAATGCCTGTCCCATTCGAGAATCGATAGGACACATTCAGCGTATACGGTTCATTCATACCGCTTTCTGCGGGAACATCTTGAGGAGCATCTATTTCCATCTGAGTTGTGTATGTGGCAACAATGTGGAAGGTACAATTCGTGGTATCATAGAACGGTTTTGATGTTTGCACAAGAACTGTGAAGTTCCCCCCACCTGATAGCGAAGTATCAAAATCGCCTTCCCACCAGTTCTTAATTACATTGGGGGCAAACTGTACTGAATCTCCTGACCAGTTTCCGATTACTATCGCATCATCATCCATCAGATACTCGCCAGTGTAGCCATTTTGAAAACGAAGCACATTCGTGATAGTCTGCCCTACATCACCTTCCACGATGCCATATTCGGGGGTCAGAACGGCGATATGGTATAGTGAGAATGATGATGACATGTAAGCGATCTCAGACCCATTTGACCATCTCATCTCGATATGCCATTCGCCTGCGGTTGTGTTCATCGCACCGAAAGCTACCGAGCTAGTGTTTAGGGATCCCTCTACTGCGGAAGAGCTCGATTCGTACCACCAAACTGAGTTATTGGGAAGATACCATGTTAGATTCACTGGGTCCGATAAAACGGGTATATCTGATACTGTTCCTATCTCAACAGATGCTCTAGTGATATTATCTGGTCTAAATTCGTTGGCTGTGATCCAACCGGACGGATCTGCATATTTCTGTGTGGTGAGTGATTTTCCATAGTTTGGCGATTCAAGCCTAACCTCCCACCATCCTAGGGAGGAAAGGAGTGGAGTAGGAATGTGGAGTTTGCCTTGGGTTATCGTGCATCCTACGGTTACATCACTAAGGAATGGATTATAGACCGTCAGATTTTCCCAGTCGGGGGGATACCTGATTGTCACATTGAAATCTTGGTAATCCCCCTGCGTTCCGACGTATGTATGCAAAATCAGTTCGGCACTTTGATTGTAATAGACGGTGTAACTCACCCCTGTCTCTTCTGCATTTGTTGTCCAGCTCGAATTGAGAAATCGATGTTCTAGCAAGCGTGCTTCATAACCGAATGAGATACTGACATTCGAAGTGAAAGCTATTTCTAGCTGTTCAACTGACCAATACCCGGTCTTGAGTATCGTTGCACTTCCATTTCCTAGGGAACCGGTGGCTGATGTGGTCTCGTTTCCAGCATGAAATTCGAAATTGACTTCCTCAAAAGAGGGTGGATTGAGTCCAGTAAATGAAATATCGTCGATTTGTGTTCTTATGTAAATGGTATTGATGAAACCGTTTGATAAGCTATCATTATTGTAATCCTCATCTGCATTCAATGCCATTGTCTCATCTATTACGATGCCAACAGCAAACTCCAGGGTATTTCCTGGATTCCCAATGTTGACAGGAACATCACCTGTTTCTATCCATACATTTCTCTGAGTGAGATTTGGAAGGCTCTGACTCCATACAGAAGACCCATTAACGAATACTTTCAGCGAGCAATCACCGGGATCAGTAGCCCCACCTGGCCCGTACAATGGCCCCCTTACGTACATGTATCGGAGATTTAGCGTGAAATTTTTGGTATATGGTGCATTGGTGATATTCTGTTTCCAGAGAATCTTCGTTCCTGCTTCGTGAGTGAATTGTCTTCCACTTGGCCCCACCTTTCTTCCCTGGTTTTCAACTATCACAAATCCATCATCGTCATAACCAGCGATTTGTTCTTGTTCGGTATTTGTTGTTGTTCTATCGGCCCTCCATCCATAAGGATAGTATATTGGTGTATCATTCACTATCACGTATTCTCCCGGAATCCCGTCATCGAAGGTACCATTTACTGCATACCTTCTTTCTAAATTCCAGATATCAGTCCTTGCTTCACTAGCTAGCCAACCATTCGTAGTGTCAATACCTAGGGTAGTATTCGTATTCAAGTTGGTGTCTGTCCTTGCATTTGTGAACCCTGTTGAAATGAAACCAGATTGCTCAACATCTGCAGGATTGAGAATTCCTTCCAAGGTTGAATCGGACAAAATGTTGGTTCTTGGAGGCATTGAGATATTTTCGCTATCTTGTCTTGTAATCTCGTCAAATTCTTTAGCTCTTGACCTTGAAACATTCGCTACATCATTCATGTGAAATCCGCGATTATAGCTATCAGTTACGCACAATGATAGAACAACTAGGAATCCTATGACAACGAATCTCCGTGATGGGCACAATTCGATATTTTCCTCCTCAGAGCCAAATGATCATATACGAACGGGCTTCAATATATTCGTAATTTGACCATATAGAATTTTGTCTCGTCTATAGTTACCCTTTTTGATGTTTTTACCATTTGTGCTGTCTATCACATCTTTACTGCGAGAAGTAGTGAGTTGGAAAACAAATATCCAGATTTTTTGGAATTGCTGTAAAACTTACTCCGTCAAGAAGCACCGAGTTTGATGCTCTTTTTGGCTATGGTAGTCAACCGTTCTAGGAGCCTCGATATCTTTCGGGTGCGGCTCCATCCTTTTCGACTATTGCGCCTTTCTGCAAAGCTTCCATTACGACACTGAACGCCTTTCGTTCTTCAATGCCGCAGTTCACCAAACTCTGTGCCAGCTTATATAGTTCGAAACTATCTGTATCGATTCCCTCAAGCCCATCTTCAAGGCATTTGAGTTCATCGGGAAGCTGTTGCGAATCGCCTACTTTGTGAGTCTTGAGTAGTGATGCGTCAAGTATATCATCGAACAATTCGTCGAATTGCGTCCTTGTAGTCGAATCAATGACTTCCGATGGAGTTTCTCTATAGACATCTTGCCAGACAGAGATCACCTCTCGCGTGAACATCTTCATCTTCTCTTTCTGTGCATCACTTGGTTCGCGCAAGACGATGAATGCACATATCAGATTCTTCGTGGCTATTATCCTAATCAAATCTGAAATGGGGGTTACACTCCATTCTTCGTAGGGTTGTGCCAGGTCAAATTCGGACTTGAACTGAGTAATCGCTGATATGAACGCGGAGATTACTGTATCGTCAAGCCCTTCCTTGATGATTCTGGAGTAGACGGGAATACCGCTGTCTTTGTTGAGAATCAACACTCCAAGCAGGTTGTGAACATCTGTGAAAATCCTCTTGATACGATTCTGCTCGATGATTTCCTCTTGTCTTTTTCTTTTATATAAAATATAGCCGCGGTACACGACCAACAAACCTGCCAACATAATGGATGAGGGGAGCACGTAGGTTGTGATGACACGACTCATAAGAGCCTCTTCGCTTAGATACGGGGTCACATCAAAACTTCCAGAATCCTGCTCCAATACATGGTACGGTTTATCCAATCTGATTTCGATACGGTAGTCTTGATTGTCTGCGGGAGGCATGGTAAATGTAGTCGAATAGATACCGTCCTCTTCTTCATTGAATGTTCCCTGTTTCCACAATCCCCTCTCTGAGCCAAACATAAGATATGTGAGTGTTGCGTTTGATACAGGGGTGTCTCTATCGACTTCATAGACACGGATTCTAAGTGTTTTTTCTTCTCCTGCAATATCAGTTAGTTCATCAAGTACTGAAATCCCTACTGTAACTTCATCAACATGGAATTCGAGAAGTGATGTTTGAGATGCATAACCTGTTTTGGAGAAGGTGAAGATAGTAGAATGGGTGCCTAGGCTTGTTGGGGTTAAATTGATTCTGTATAATCCGTTCCCCTGATAGAATACCTCAATCCAGTCATCATCTATGCCTGCTGCTGAAACATCTGCCCCGTTGATTCCTGACCTGTTCGAGCTAATACGATAGCTGTAGTCCAAGCTGTAGGTATGACCATAGAGCAAATCCTCCTGCAAAGTCAAATCTGTAATTCTAGTTTGGATGCTCTGCACTGTTAGTTTGAATTCGCCAGTCTTGGTTTCATAGTTTCCCTTTGCTACTTCGATATTAAGTGTCCATGATCCTATCTTCGACGTATCAAACGAAATTCTATAGATGTCGCCGATTTGTTCAAGTGTGAATAAAGGACCATTTGACTGCCCGAGAGTTACACTGACATTCGCCTCGGTGATATTTTGATTCAAATCTGTCCTTGCATAAACCATTTCCAAGGCATATGTTTCGGAGTAATTAACGGAAGCCGATGCGCCATTGTCTAAGAATACCAGAGCGGTTGGAATCTCCTCAACAAGAAGACTGAAACCAACTGTTGAATTCTGATAATTCTGCAAACTAGCTCTTAGAAGGATTGAGTATGATCCAACCTCAGTTGGATCAAGAACCACCGAGTAGTTGCCTTGACTTAGATTCTCGATTTGCAGAACTTCGAGACCCTCGGGCAGGTTGAGTACTGATATGGTGGCACCTTCGAGGCCGTTGCTGTTCTCATCCACGAATGTGAGATTCACAGTCTGCGTTAAATCAACGGCGATTGTGCTACTGGAAGGTGAGGCTGTAAGACTTGTAGGAATTTCACTTACAGTAATGGAGAAGGTCTTGTACTGCGTCTCATGATTTGTCAGATTTGCTTTTGCTACAATAGTATATGTATCGGAAGAGAACCCAGTCAAGAGAATGGAATAGAATCCATCTTCCAGACTGTTTGTTTCACCAACCTCAAGACCTGAAGATGGATCGATATCGACGATAGTTACGTTGGCTCCCTCTAGCCCACCCCCGGACGAGTTCTCGTATTGAACAACATATCTGTAGCTCAAACCTAACTTGACAACATCCCCTGTCCCATTCAGCTGAATGAGATTTGTTCCAGTTTCATCGACTACCAAGGTGAAGTCCTCAGACCCCGAATAATAGAAGTTTTTTGAAGCTTCAATTGTCACAACATAAGTACCGGATTGTCTGCCAATCATCGTTACCTGATATTCCCCCGTGGATTGAGGAATCGGGGAATAAACCTCCAAACCATCGGTAGGACCTGAATAGTCAACGTTAATGGTTGCTCCTCCAATGCCTGTATCATTTGATAGCGAGTACGATACATTGACCGTATAATTCTCGTTCAATCCAGTTTCTGCTGGAATATCTGAAGGAGCATCAGTTTCCATTTGGGTTTGGTAAGTGGCAACAATGTAGAACGTACAGTTCACGCCATCATAGAATGGTTTTGATGCTTGTACAAGAACCGTGAAGTTACCACCTTCCACAAGTGAAGTATCAAAATCCCCTTCCCACCAATTCTTCAGTACATTCGGAGCGAATTGAACTGAATCTCCCGACCAGTTTCCCAGTAGCGTGGCATCATCGCTCATCAAATACTCTCCTGTATACCCGTTTTGAAAGCGGAGAATACTAGTTACTGTTTGTCCAACATCTCCCTCCACAACGTTGTATTCAGCTGATAGGATGCCAATGTGAATCAGTGAGAATGAAGCTGTTGTGTAAGCCACCTCTGATCCATTTATCCACTCAACTTCGATATACCACTGGCCTGCAGTAGTATTAGTTGTGCCAAAAGTTAGGGAGCTGGAGTTCAGGGATCCCTCTATTCCTGCAGTACTTGATTCAGACCACCAGATTGTACCGTTTGGAAGGTACCAAGTGAGGTTTACTGAGTCTGATATAACCGGGGTTTCCGTTTCAGTTCCAATTTCAACAGTTGCCCTGGTAATATTTCCAGGTCTGAATTCAGTGGCCGTTATCCAATCAGAACCATCTACATATTCCTGTGAATTCAGTGATTTAGCATAGTTGGGTGACTGAAACGCAATTTTCCACCAGCCAAGCGAATCAAAAAGGGAAGTTGGAATGACAAGCATGCCTTGTGTTACTATACAGTCGGAAGTTACATCATTTAGAAAAGGGTCGTAGATTGTCTCATTCTCCCAGTCATCCGGATACCTGATTGTTACATTGAAGTTTTCATAATCGCCCCTGGTTCCCAAATATGTGTGCAATATTAGTTCTGCACTTTGATTGGGATATACACTGTACGACACTCCCTGCTTTTCTATGCTTGTCGTCCAACTTGAGTTGAGAAATCTATGCTCCAGTAAATCCACATTATAGCTGAATGAGATGCTTACGTTTGAAGTAAAAGTAATATCCAACTGTTCAGTTGACCAGTATTCAGACTTCTGAATTGTCCTACTTGCATTTCCCGAGGATCCCGTAACGGCGGTAGTTTCATTACCTGCATGGAACCTGAAATCCACTTCTTCAAAATATGGGGGGCTGATTCCAGTGAATGCAATATCATCAAGGTTCACTGTTATGTACCTTGTATTATCGAGGCCGTCCTCAGAACCATCTTGGTCATAATCTGATTCTGAATTAAGTTCAAGTTTGTCGTCGATTAGAATGCCTATAGCAAATTCCAATGTGTCCGTTGCGTTAGGAATGTTGAAGGGGATGTCACCTGTCTCTATCCATATTTCTCTCTCACTGACGACTGTAAGCATCTGTTTCCATACGACAGAACCATTGATGAAGACATTCAGCGAACAATTTCCTCCAATATTATACTCACCCCCGGGCCGGTCTATTGGCCCTCTCACATACCGATACCTGAAATTCAACGTGAAGTTCTCAGTATATGGCACATTGGTTATATTCTGTTCCCAACGAATCTTGGTTCCCGCGGTATGCTCGTATTTTGTCGGACTACCCGCAAGCGGTGTTCCTCGGTTTTCTACAATGGCAAATCCAGCGTCGTTATAGCCTGCAACCTGTGTGGTCTCAGTATTAGTCGTTGTTCTATTCACTCTCCAGCCATAGGGATAGTAGACCGGAGTGTCATTCTGAACTTTGTACTGTCCAGGCACTCCATCATCGAAGGTGCCGTTGACAACATATCTTCTTTCAAGATTCCAGATATCAGCTGAAGCCTTGCTAGCTACCCAGTTGTTCGCAATATCAATACCGAGTGTAGTGTTTGTATTAAAGCTGCTATCTGTTCTCGCGTTTTTAAATCCGGTCGAAATGAAACCAGATTGCTCAACATCTGCAGGATTGAGAATCCCTGTAGAACCAGAATCGGAAAGGGTATTTTCCCCCGTGGGAGTTGGAATGTCCTCCTTTTCTTTCGTGTCTCGGGAATCGAAATCCTGTAGATTTTCGTTCGTCCTATTGAATCCATCACTAAGTGGGAGATTGAGGTTACTACTATCGAATACAGATAGGGCTACAATAGCAACTACCCCCATAACAGCGAATTTCCGGAGTGTCTCCAATTCCGTGTCGTCCTCCTCGAGGCCAACTAACGATATCAGAACCCGATTGAATTGAAGCAAAATCTAAATATATAGTAATTTGTCTTGTATACTTCGTCGGTTTTTCGATTTCTGCTATTTGAAGAAACCAGGTTGTTTCTGTTTTCATCAAATTGAAAGACCACAAACACAATACTCCTATATACTTTCTAAACAAAATATCGACCGCGCCGCCTTTCGCAATGGAGGAGATGAGTCTAATGACGGAAGGCATCCGCAGGCAGTTCAAAATATGCCTGATTGGAGACGGATACGTAGGAAAGACGTCGATAAGACGACAGTATCTGGGTTCTGGCTTCAAGGCGAGTTATCTTCCAACGTTGGGTGTAGATTTTGCCCATACAACCGTAACTTATGATGATACTAGAACTCAGCTTGTAATTTGGGATATTGCCGGTCAACCTCTTTTCAAGAGTTTACGCAAACGATATTATCAGGGTTGTAGTGGTATTATTCTCGTATATTCCGTCGTAGATCGTGTAACTTTTGATAATGCTTCGAAGTGGCTTGTTGAAGCTCATGGCTTTATCGGCGAATTACCGCCAGTCATTGTGGCGGCGAACAAAATCGATCTTCGGAATACGCGGCCGGAAAGGGAGATTGTGTCTCCTGCAGAGGGTAAGGCATTTACACAGAAGTTTAGTGAGGAGTTGGACACGGAAGCAGTATTCATTGAAACTTCAGCTTTGACAGGGGAGAACATTGACGAAGCTTTCATGAAATTGACCGAAATGATGTTTCAACAAACTGAGAAGTCTCGTAGAGCGGCGACAGCAGAAGCAACCACATCTGGGGAAACGGAATCATCTTCTGCAGTTTCATCATCTCCAGATGCTACTGCCACTCAGCTTCCTGATTTAGACCCTGTCACTTCTTTGGTAAGAGATTCTGAGGTTTTGAAACAGGACGAGATTGGAAAACAAATGGCCGAGCTGCTTGAGCTTCGCAAAGAACTCAGAAATGCTGAAGATGAACTGGCAAACGCTGTTTCAGACTACGAGACAAAACTCCTCACCCTTAGAAACACTGTACATGTCAAGAAGATGATGTACGAACACTTGAAGCGTCAAATCAGTGAGACAAGAGATGAATGGGCAGAAGCGTATGATGAGTACGTGGAAACGGATGAAAAGAAGAAAAAAGCGATTGAAGAGCGAAGTCAGCAAATTGAGCATCTACGAAGGGAAATTGACAAGCTTGGGAAACGGATACGAACTCGCGTTAGTGATTTGAACCTAAAGAAATTGGCAGAGTGAAATGTTGACATCAATCGCGATTTCACTTGCCCGAGTTCCAGCAAACAGACCGAAAATAGCACTGTAGTTGCCAATTTGGTTACGTTTGATTTTCAAGAGATTCATTCTAGGCGATTGGAAGTGTATTGGGGCCTAGAGTTTGAAGACAATCTTGTTTTTCTTTACTGAGCAGATTTTCTTCAGACCATGTTTTCCAGCTTCGTATTCTGCTTCGATAATACCTACTTCTTCAAGTATTTTGACCTGAGCGCTTGAGTTTGCCTCTGTCATATCGAGCCTCTTTGCAATCTCTGTGATCATCATTGGTCCCTCTTCTTGCAGGAGCCGTATGATTTTGAGGCGGGACGCAGTACCTAAAGCACTGCCAACTGCTATAATGTCATCTCCAGTAAGTTCTAGTGTATCATTCGAGGAAGGCATAAACCTGATTTTGTCGCTACTATTAGATAAAACTTTTCATATGCTTGTCAATTCAGTTAGATGAAAACTTTTTATATTCGTGCTATGTATGGATGTGTCTCTCGGTGTAGCTAGGCGCCGTATACAATGTTCTAGATTAATCAAGGGATCATATTCATACTTCTGTATCTCGACTGAATTCTACATTGGAGAAACTACCCAAGCACAAAATCCGGTGGATACATGACGAAGTACTGCACAACGATTGACAGGATTATGCCACTCATGACAAGACTTCGCCCTTTTCCAATGTTAGCCTCAGTAAACCATAATATGGCCCCTGCTAGAACTACAATCGCTCCCGAAATTCTGCCTATGAGGATTAGAAAGTCCCAGATTTCGACGAAGTAGGTTGAAATCATCTCTGCGAATCGACTCAAGGGGCTTAGTATTTTGAGATACTGCATGATTTGAACCTATTATTGGTTTCTGCCAGATGATTTAAACACCCACAAGAGAATTCAGCATCACGACTGTCATCTTGGCTTGAATGGCCGTTTCTTCCGGGAGGATTTCATGATTTTTCAGGTGTTCCGTGATGAACTTCTTGGAATCCCGGACTCACACGGTACCCCAACTTGGCACAATCCACATGCATCAGACCCAAAGCCATATCCTTCTTTTGCCCTCTTCCTTGCTTTCTCCAAATGCTCCACGCATTTTCCTTTGTTATGACCTTCTTCAGAAATCGCACCAACAGGACATCGGTCAATGCAATCAGTACATGAATTGTCGACAAAGAACAAACAGTATTCTCTATGGTCTGAATAGGGTCGTTTGGAAGGGGGGATTTTTGCTTCCACAATTACTGACCCACATCGCATGGCTTTTCCAAGAGGAGTAATCAAACCATCACAAAGGCCAAATGTACCTAGACCAGCCGCATAAGCTGCATGACGTTCTGACCAAGTAGATGCATAACTATAATCCTCGGAGAATTTCTCGCGGAACTCTGGCATGAGAACTGGAGCAACTGCCCGATAACCTTGCTCAGATAGAGAATCCACCACGTATTCTCTTAACTTATTGTTGACTTCCTCGCCGAATACTTTTGCTCGCATCCACTTTTCTGAAGGAAACGTTGTTCTTTTCCTTTGGCTCATCTTCGTAGCCTCAGTCTGGGGAAGAATCCAAGTCAAAAGAGTAAGATCTGAAGCCTCGAGCTGAGCTCGTGGAAACTTCTGGAGAAACGCTTCTTTTGGTGTGAGCATGAAATCTCCTATATCTTCTTTGTAGAATTTGTATAGTGGGTCTGCTCCATTCGAGAAACCCATCAGAGGATTGGCCCAGGCTTTTTCATCTGTACCCTCTCCCAGGGAGTTGATTGGTGATTCCTGAATGAATGTCTGAACACGGTTACGCAGCCAGTCTTTTGAAATAGCCATTGTATAGTTTTCTCTCCACAGTATTTCCGAAAAGGAACTACTACATTAGAGTTCAACTATCTCCCCCTTATCCAGACCACTAGTAAAACATCCCGGCTGAGTAAGTGTCCTTATAGCATGGATATGCGTACAAGAAAATGGGAAATACGGATGTGCGACTTGCTCGGACTCAACTTCAGTCACCCAATCAATACGAAAATTTCACTTGACCTATTCCAGCTTCGTGGAAAAGAGAATCCTGATGGTTGGGGGGTGGCCTATTATCGTGAGAATAAACTCCACGTGATAAAGGAACCAATGCCTTCAATCAAGAGTTTGTTATTCGATTTCGTAGAAGATTACCCTCGGACTTGCACCCTTATCTCTCATGTCCGTCGTTCAACACGTGGAGGGAAACGCTATGCTAACACCCACCCATTTTACAGAGAGCTTAGTATCGGCTCCCACGTACAGGAATATGCATTTGCACATAATGGCACCTTACAGGATGTATCATCCCTTACATCCGATTTCTACAAGCCTGTTGGTGAGACTGACTCAGAGCGAGCGTTTTGCTACCTTCTGGACACTATTAGACAGCGGTCCATTGAAAGCTGGGGTTCTCGAGAATTCGCTCTAATTGAGAGCCTATTGCAGGATATGAACACCCCCGATAACACACTAAATTGCCTCTTTTCAAACGGGAATATGCTGTTCTGTTATTCAGATGAAAACGATCACAATGCTGGATTACGGTTTCTTTCGCTATCGAAAACATCCCGGAGTTTTGAATTACGAGATGAAGACAAACAATATGGCGAGGTGAAGGTGGGAACCTCACTAGTTGATGGCATTGAAGAGCCAAACATACAAGGCGTACTTGTTTCAACACGTCGGCTAGGGAATCATGACTGGACTGAATTCAGAGGCGGAGAAATGATTGTTTTCAAGAATGGGAAAATGGTCTATCCATTCGACAAAAAGAATAGTCGGGACCTGTAATTGCCCCGACCAACCTTCTACACTAATTTGGTTTCGAAACCGAAAATGATGTGGCTAAAGCGCTGTCCAGCCGCCGTCTATGAACAGGGTTTCACCAGTCATGTAGTCTGAAGCTGGTGATGCGAGGTAGATCAGAGCTCCTTGAAGATCGAAAGGCTCTCCTACCCTTCCAAGGGCTGTTCTTGACTTGATGAGCTGCCTTGCCTGTTCATCGTCCAGAATATCTTCCGTCATCTCGCTCGGGAAGAATCCTGGGGCTATCGCATTCACGTTGATGTTGTATGGTGCCCATTCAATTGCAAACGCCCGTGTGAGATTGATGACGGCTGCTTTTGATGCATAGTAGGGTGCAGCATGGAACTTGTCGCCCACAGCTCCGTAAATCGATGCGATATTGATCATCTTGCCGAAATCTTGCTCTATCATTTGTCTTGCAGCTGTTCTAGCTGTAAGAAACACGCCTGTGAGATTGACATCTATGACCTTTTTCCAAACATCGAGTGGCATATCCACTGACGGTTCCATAGCTGCTATTCCTGCGTTATTGACCATAATCTCCAGTGAACCAAATTCTTCAACGGCCGCATCGACCATGTTGATGACTTGGTCTTCTTTAGTTACGTCTGTCTCTACTGGTAAAACTCTGACATCATCATTTTTTTCCATGATTTTTTCTGCATTTTCAACAAGTCGTTCGTATCGTCTTGCGGCAATCACAACATTGGCTCCAGCTTCTGCTAGCGCCTCCGCAAAATCAACACCAAGACCCGAGGAAGCACCGGTGACTATGGCAGTATCACCTTCAATTCCGAAACACATCTCTGTGATATCTCGAGGCATTGTTATCACGGTTACAGTTAGTTAACTATGTTTAATAATATTGGCCTTTGCCCTTTTCCAATTGAATCTCCTCTATCAGAATTGCCCCTTCTCTGAAACCATGATATATTCTGGTTTTCTACCTGTTCATTACGTGAATGGCTTCACCCCGAACCGAACCGACGGCCTCCATGATCATCTCTGGGAGGGTGGGATGGGGATGAACAGTGAATGCCAAATCTTCTGCTACAGCTCCCATCTCCAGAGCTAGAGAGACTTCACTGATCAAATCTGAAGCATCAGGTCCGATGATTTGTACACCAAGGATTACGCCTGTTCCTTCTTCTGCTACGACCTTCACGAAACCGTCAGTTTCGGCCTCGGTCATAGCCCGACCAGAAGCAGAGAAAGGCGCTCTGCCAGTGACTACCTCATATCCTCCTTCTCTGGCTTCTTCTTCTGTCATTCCTGCATAGGCGATTTCGGGATCAGTGAATACGACTCCCGGCATTGCTCGAAAATCAGCTTCAGATTCTTCTCCAGCGATGACCTCTGCTGCTATTACACCCTGTTTTGTTGCACGATGGGCCAAGAATGGGGGACCAGTACAGTCTCCGACGGCATAGTAGTGTGGGACATTGGTTTGCTGTTTATCGTTGATTGAGATAAACCCGTGATTGTCGGTTTCTATTCCCATATTTTCAAGATCTATGTCATCAGAACTAGCTTCTTTTCCATCTGATGCAATGATTTGGGTGGCCTTTACTTCCCGGGTTTCATCATCGACACTCACATGAACAATGGCTTGTCCGTTCTTGCTCGCTGTCACCTCTTGAATGACAGCTCCCATAACAACATCTATGCCTAGTTTCTCCATGCTCCTTTTCAGAAAACGCCCAAGCTGGGAATCTATTTCCTCTAACAACACCTTTCGTTCCCCAATCAGTGTGACTTTTGAACCGAATTTGGCATAGATTGTAGCAAGCTCCAGAGCAACATAGCCATCTCCCAGTACCACCAGGGAGTTTGGGATCTCCTCCATGTTCAGAGCATCACGAACGCCTAGTATCTTAACTGCGTCACTTCCACTTCTCTCGAATGTTCTGAGAGCGGCTCCTGTGGCTATGATTATATCTTTGGCCTTGACTACCTCAGTTTCTTCGTCACCAGAAGTAATCTCGACCTCTTGGGTTTCGATAAGGCGAGCGGTACCCATAATCACATCGACCTTGTTAGCTTTGAGCAACTGCTTTACCCCACCAACAAGCTTCTTTTGGATTCCATCTTTCCAGCTATGAAGTTTCTTGGGATCAAGGGTCGTATTTTCAACTTCAATACCCATCTCTTTTGCTTCGTGAGCAATTTTATGGTAGAGCCCACTGGCAGAAACAAGCGCCTTCGATGGTATACATCCCCAGTTCAGGCATTCCCCGCCGATATTTTCTTTTTCTACGAGGAGTACATCTTTTCCAAGCTGAGCCGATCTGATTGCAGCTGGATATCCTCCAGGTCCTCCACCTATTACCAGAACATCAATTTCACGTACCATAATCTATTCCCCCAGCAGAAGCATTGCGGGATTTTCCATATACTCGATCACTTTGTTGGTGAATCTTGCCACAACCGCCCCATCTACAACTCTGTGATCGACGGACATCGAGAGAAACAAAGTTGGCCGAATAGCGATTTCCGGTCCGTCTTCCCCCTCAACAACAACGGGACGGAGCTTCTTTCTCATTACACCAAGAATGCCCACCTCAGGCCAGTTGATTATCGGTGTTGCCATGGTCCCTCCTATACTACCAACAGATGTTATGGTGAACGTTCCTTCCTGCACATCGTCAAGTGTCAATTCTCCGGATCTTGCCTTCTTCGCAACTGTTTCAATCTCTTCAGCCAGCTCCCACACACTCTTCTTGTCTGCATTCTTGATGACTGGAACCATCAACCCCTCTTCAGTATCCACTGCTATTCCAATATTGTAGTACTGCTTCACTACAATCTCCTCGTTTTCCTCATCAAGGGTGGAATTAAGCATTGGAAATTCTTTGAGAGCGGGTATCAGGGCTTTGATAATCAGAGGCAGATATGTGATATTGACCTCTCGTTCTTTTTCCATGGGTTCGGCTTGTTCTCTGAGCTTGTCTAGGGCTGTCATATCCACTTCATCAAAGTAGGTGAAATGGGCTGCTCTGTCCTTTGACTTCCGAAGCCGACGTGCAATGGCCCGTCTTGTTCCTCTAAGCGGGATTCTTTCTTCACGTTGAGAATACTTTGGCTCCTCGGTTGTTCTTTCACGCTGCTTCATTGCTTTCTTGTAATTCTCTAGATCTTCTTGTCTCACTCGACCCGCTGGTCCAGTACCTGGCACATCGTGTAAATCGATGCCTGCTTCTCTAGCTCGTCTACGAACCGCAGGGGCAGCAAGCACCTTCTCAGTCTTTTTTCGAGATTTTGACTTGCTTTTGAATGGAGCAGTGGGCTTAAACAGAGAATCATCCTTTTCTTCAGTGACGGGTTTCTCCTTTGGTTTCTCTTCCACTTTGTCCGTTGTTTCTATTTTGACAAGTGTCTCACCAACACTAACAATATCTCCTTCTTCCTTCTCCAGCGATTTCACTTCGCCATCGACCGGGCTGGTTATTTCCACATTGACCTTCTCAGTATTGACTTCGACTACAAGTTGTTCCTCCTCTACCGAATCACCTGGCGAGATATGCCACAGCATAATCTCACCTTCTTGCACACCTTCACCGATATCCGCGAATCTTAGCTCATAAATCATCTATTTTCACTCCTCTAAAAGTTGTATACTCGTTGAACTCCTTCCAAAACTCTAGCTGGTGTCGGAAGATAATCCTCTTCTTGCACAAACGGGAATGGAGTATCAAATCCCGCTACTCGTACTATTGGACCTTCCATGTATTCTATCCATTTCTCGGCGACCAATGCCGAAAGCTCAGCCCCAAAACCCGTTGTTTTCGGTGCTTCTGTAACACTAACAACTCTTCCAGTTTTCGTGACTGACTCTTCAATGGTCTCTATATCAAGTGGCATCAGAGTCCGAAGATCCACGACTTCACACTCGATTCCGTGCTTCTCAGACGCTTCCTCTGCACTGTCCAATGCGACATGCAACATTGAGCCATATGAAATGACTGTGACGTCACTTCCTTTCCTAGCGATTTTAGCATTTCCAAGCGGTATGCTATATTCATCATCAGGGACCTCTTCTCTGAATGCTCTGTAGAGCCTTTTGGGCTCCATGAATAAGACTGGATCTGGATCCTTGATGCTGGACATTAGCAACCCTTTGGCATCATGTGGTCCACTTGGAACAACCACTTTGATTCCTGGAGTGTGGGTGAAGTAGGCTTCCGGACTCTGGCTATGATAGATTGCCCCTCCAACTCCACCACCATATGGAGCTCTAATTGTCACCGGAGTCTCAAAGAGCCCCCCGCTTCGATACCTGAACTTGGATAGCTCCGACATAATCTGATCGAAGCCGGGCCAGATGAAATCTATGAACTGAATCTCCGGTACTGGAATCAAACCATTCAACGCCAACCCGATTGAGAAACCAAGCACACCACTTTCATTCAACGGCGTATCTATTACACGTTCAGAACCAAACTCCTCGATCAAACCCTCAGTTGCCCTAAATACACCACCATTGACCCCAATGTCCTCTCCCAAGAGGATTATCCGGTCATCTTCGGCCATCACGTCTCGAAGAGTGCTTCTTATGCTCTCAACCATTGTACGGTCCGACATAACCTTCACCCCTCCTCGATACCCTTGAGTTGTTCGAATTGCTCGCTGAGATGCCATGGCATCTCTCTGAAAACATCAGTAAACATTTTCTCAGTTGATGCTTTCTTCTTCGAAGCTCCCTGTTTTATGAGTCTCTTGATTTTCTCATCGTATTCTTCACGAATACTTTCTTCTTCTTTCTCAGTGAATACTCCTTCCCGGATGAGATAAAGCTTGAATCTCTTAATGGGATCTTTTTGTTTCCATTTCTCTACTTCCTCCTCTGGACGATACCTCGACGGATCATCTGAGGAAGTATGCGGACCAAGGCGGTAGGTGAGATTCTCAATAAGAGTGGGTCCTTCACCGTTTCTAGCTCTCTTAGCAGCTTCCTGTACCGTACTATAGACAGCTAGTATATCATTACCGTCTACTCTGATTCCTGGCATGCCATATGCTTGAGCTTTATCTGCAATAGTTTCAGCGGCCGTTTGCCGTTCATCAGGTAGGGAAATAGCATACTGGTTGTTCTGACAGATGAGCACCGAAGGGGTTTTGAACACGCCAGCGAAGTTCATTCCCGAATGGAAATCGTTGCTGCTCGTTGCTCCTTCACCAAAGAATGCTACTGTGATTGCATCTTCTCCCCGATACCTGGCTGCATATGCAGCTCCGACTGCATGAATGATCTGTGTTCCTATTGGAGCAGAGGGATTAACGAATCTATATTTGGGATGCCCAAAGAGTCCTGGAAGCCGTCTTCCCTTGTGTGGATCGTCCTCATTACCAAAGTACTGATTGATTATGTCGCCAAGCGGCATTCCACGATAGATGGCTGCTCCGTGTTCCCTGTATGCTGGGAAAACCCAGTCTGAGGATTTGAGAGCAGCTACAGCTCCCACGTGTGCTTCTTGCCCTGTAGTAGGGATATGAAAGCCGATTCTCCCTTGTCTCTGCAGGCGCATACCCTTCTCATCTAGGGTGCGAACAGCTATCATCGTTTTGTACCATTTCGTTAGTTCCTCTGGCGATATACTCAGTTCAAAATCTGATTTCACTGAACCATCTGGTTCGAGTATCTGCTTCATACCATCACCCAATTTTCTGCTTCCTACGTGATGCGTCTTCAAACTTGGAATAGCACCAACATTACGATATTATTAACTATTGTTAACTTATTAAGTTTGCTGCTGATACACCTGACGTTTCTCTTAGAATGAATTCAGAATCCAAGATGGTTTGTGGATTGTTTGCATAAACAAGATATTATATATAAAATCCCATGTAACAATGGTTAATCACTACCTTAGGCAGCGTTATAAAAAATGAAATGAGGATTGGAGTTGCACGCTAAATCTGAAATTCGACGGTTTGTAATCTTATTTGTCCCCATACTGCTTACAGCTGGGCTATTTCTCCCACATTTTCGTGGTTTGTTGAATTACTCTCAGAACTGGTCAGAAGAAGAACAACCATTGCAGAGTGATTCTGATGTCCCTACTACCTTTGATTCTACTAATACGGCAGCAGATGGTGAGACTTTGGAAGGCATCCTTGACCCTGTACTGGTAGAACAAGCCGGTTACTATTCCAGTAGTAACCAAACGGGGAGGACTGATACTGGTGTTGGCACTTCTCAGAATCTTACAATTGATGAGCAAAACCAATGGATAGGCAGCAGGGCCGAGCTAGACGTATATTCCTTGAATAGGCTTTACGTACGGAACGGTTCATTCAATGATGGAATTGCTGGAAAAAATCAGAATCCTCCACCAACCGATTACTACCCGTATGGGTGGACAGCAAATAGTGATGATGGGGGGACGCAAGAGAATCAATTTGCAGCGTACGAGCAGCAGTCGGATCCTTACGTAACCGTTGAAAACCAAGCTGTAGAAGGTGGCCTCTTTTCAGACTACTATGATCACAACACAGGAACGTATGTGGTTTGGCGTCAAACGGTAGAGAATGCTCCATTTACTACGGATTTCATCTTTTCTTTCAACTATCTCTACTTCAGTGGGCCATTGTACCGAACAGGTGGCGATGATCCGGGTGGAGATGCATGGTTAACCATTGCAGTTGATGGTTCTATTGTTTGGAATCAGAGCCTATTGTCTCTTGGGAGCAGAAACACTTGGTACAATACAGGTGACGTACAATTGAGTCTTCCTTCTGTGGGTGACTCTTTCACATTCTCTATTGGTCTCTATATCGCTGATGGAATGCGTCTCTACTCAAATCGTGACTACGATAATGATGGCGTCAATGATGGAACAGGAAATGCTGCTTCAATCATTGCACACTTGGATGATGTTAGTCTTATTGGGAGTGCCCCTCCAAGCTTTGAATCAGTTGAGCTACAGTTCAGAGCAGGAACCCAAACAACCGACATTAACGGCGTAAATGGAGTTGGAAACGCCACAATCATCAACAGCAATTTCTGGACTTCTGATCCGCTTGAAGTTGAAATTCTATCAAATACCAGCGTGGAAGTTCAGTATCGTAGCAGGCTCCTCTCTCATAGATTCATCAACTCAAGTTGGTCAACGGATGAATCAAAACCTGGAGTTGCCTTTTCTGTTCTTTCTGGTGAAAGCCCTGAGATGACATTATTTGCCTATGTCGGGTTAGTAGACCCTTACGAAGATTTCTATGTCAATTTCATATATCCTGAAGACTGGAACAATGCTACCGTTCTCAATCCATTTCTTTCTGATGTGACTTCTGATACCACTTCATCTGAGGGACTGCTTACCATTCCCACCGAGCTCCTTTCAGTTCTGGGTTGGTGGAAAATTTCGTTTGAATCTCCAAATTATTTACAGCAGAAAGAAGTTGAGATGTTCAATGAGGATTCTTGGACTTCAACGACAATGCTTAGACCAAGCAATACAAGTCGAGTATCTGTCGAGATTGGTTCATCCAGCTCCGCCCCGATTCTTTCTTCTGAGGTAAATGTGACTTGGTTCCAACCGAATGGCACTATGTGGTCGGAGCAACAGATTCTGAATCTTACGGGGCGTATCGGTTCGACATCGCCTTTATTGTTTGGCCCTTTGAATACGTCAGCTGGTTTATGGACTGTCACTATTGCATGGACAAATGGGACAGAAGTGGCCTATGGCACAACCGATTTCGATTTCTATCGGACAGCAACACTAGAGCCCATTTACGATTCCTTGTCGGCTGATTTTGGTGATGTCATTTCTAATTCTTTCCGTTACAAAGATGAAGAAACCGGAGAGGACTTACTGGAAACCGATGCAAGTCTCTCGGCCAATTGGTCAACAACTACCGTGATCCTTTCTCCCAACTTCGTCAGAAACTGGTGGGAAGGCGACTTCGATACTGGGCTTGTTGGCGGCGGTACATTTCGAGTGTATGTTAACGCCTCAAAACCGTATTATGAGAATGTATCAGCCTCTTTTACGGTTGAGTCGACCTACGAGACAACTGCGGCAATAATAGCGCCAGCGACCGAAACCGTCGAAATCTATCCAAATGATACGATTCAAGTCACAGTGAATTACACCCGTCAAAACGGTCTGGGGATTGAGGGCGGCAGTTTAGAGATTACATATACGAGTACAGAAGAGGGACTCAACTGGCACTCGGTTCAAGACTACAATAATGGGAGTTACTCCATCTCCATCTTGGCGAATACTTCAGCAATATATACCATGACAGCTACCCTATCAAAGGCCGCTCATTATCCGGCATCTGACTCCTTTACTCTCATAGTCAATGAATTACCCACCCAGATTAGCCGGCTGAATGGCACTGCCGACACAGTTGAGTTTGGAAAATCGTACCATCTCTCCTTGAGATACTCCAATGCCTCTGGCTATGGACTAGCAGGAGCCACGGTCAGTATTGTAGGTGTGAGTCCGTTTGGATTGAATGTGACAGAAATCCTCGACCGAGGAGAAGGATACTACTCGTTGCAACTCCTACCTGAATCAGCTGATTTATACACTATCCTGATTGAACTCAATATAAAGAACTACGAGTCACAAACAACCACTTTCTCATTGAATGTTGAAGAAATAGGCACAAGTCTTCTAGTTTCAGAAACAAGTTCAGCTGCTCCCGTGAATCAGTCATATACCCTTCAGCTTCAATATTTAGATAGTGATTCTGTGGGTCTCAATGGGGCACAGCTAGAACTCCTGAATCCCGACGATTATGTTTCACGTTCATCTTTCTTCGACTTAGGAGGAGGCTTCTACAACGTAACACTAAATTCGAGCGAAGTTGGAACCTATGATTTGCTTTTCAGGGCAAGCCTACCCAATTATCAGAACTCCTCTCAGTCATTCACCCTTGTAGTTACTGTCATACCCGCCCAAGTGCGCCTAGCCTGTGAAATTGCCTCTCTCAGTACACAACATGGTGAGACGGTTGAAGCATATGCATTCTATGAACGAACGGACATGGCTGTAAACATCACCGGGGCGACCATTAGTGTTTCACCTAGTGCGTCGATAGGACTGGATATTGTGGTGAATGACTACGGGAGCTACTATGGCCTTGAACTGACCGGATATCAGTTGGGTTCTTGGCAGCTCACTATCACAGCCAACAAGTCGGATTATCAATCGGCGACTACATCCTTGATACTGGAGGTCGAAGCCATTGCAAGCAGTGTGGATATCGTAAATATCGATGGTCTGCCTGTTGAGAGGGGTTTGAATGAAAGCTTTGAAGTAAGGTTCTATTACTCTCGGGTGAATGGATCCGGAATACCTGATGCCTTGGTGAATCTAAGCTATTCTAGTGATACCAGAGGTTTGAATTGGTCACTTCCAGTGGACTATGGGAACGGAACATACTCAATCTCTGTCAGGATCAATATAGCTTCAACATATTCTGTCAATGTTATCAGCAGCAAACAGTTCTACACTACTTCCTTTGATTCTTTCACGACTGTTGTCAATGAAATCAATACCGAGATTTCCATACTGAATGGTACCACAGGTAAAGCTCGTTTCGGAGAATCTTTCAATCTCGCACTTATGTACACAAATGCGTCCGGCTATGGTCTTGGGGGCGCTTCTGTGAATATCCTAAGTGTTGAACCTTCATCTTCTCTAGCTCCTACGACTGTGAATGACCTTGGTGATGGTTGCTATACTTTGGTTTTAGACTTTGAAAGCGCGGGAACTTATAGTCTAACGATTGAGACTAATCTTACTAACCACGAGGCCCAGATTGTTACATTCACAATCACAGTTAGCGAAATCCCTACTGTATTGAGAGCCATTGAATCGAGTGTAACTCTGGCGATAGATCTCTCGTATACGCTTACTCTCTCCCTAGAAGATGATACTGGATTTGGACTCTCGGGTGCGGAACTCGAGCTAGTGAATCAGCCATCTGCTGTAACAAGTTCGGACTGGGTGGATACTGGCAGTGGAGACTACAATGTGACGCTTGCAGCTGACGAGGTCGGAGTGTACGATCTCCTTTTCAGAGCACAGCTAGCAAACTATCAGAACTCAACAGAAACTTTCACTCTACTTGTGACTCTCATACCGTCGGAAATCCGGGTTGCTAATCAAGTCTCATCTCTGACCGTAGACTATGCAGAGAAAAACGAGATTATAGTATTCTTCACGCGTACTGATTTCGTTCAAAATATCTCTGACGCTGATATTAGTGCTTCAGCAGACACCTCTGAGGTTGATATTTCCACAGTATTCGAAGAAGATGGATACTACTTCATCCGTTTTGTTAGCTATCAACTCAGTCCTTGGCAATTGTCAATCACTGCGAACAAAACCAATCATCGGGCAGACACGAACGTGATTCTGATACAGACAGATACAATCGATACTGTTCTTGAGGGTGGCAATCCCGCTGAGGACCTTTTGTATATGCGACCTTATAATCTAACATTCAGTTATCTTTTCCAGGCCAACCAAAGTGGTATACCCTTGTCGATAATGACGCCAACCGGGGAAGCAGCTTCTTGGGTCACGAGCACACAGAAAGTACCAGGTCAATTTTCAGTGAACTTAACACCGGAATCTCTTGGCTCACACGTTGTTACACTACTCTTTGAGCGTGAAGGATTTGAAACACGCCAGTTCAGACTCTCATTCAATGTAGTACCAGTTCCCATTGAGGTTGTTTTCGTTCAGGGCCTTACTGGTTATGAGGGAAGTTCTTACGATCTTATGGTACAAGTACGAGAAGTTGACACCCAGATACCTGTAACAGGAGCAAGTGTTACGTATCGCCTATTCGATTCACAAGGAATAGGAAGCGAACCTGTTTCCATGGAAGAAACCGAAAGCGGTACCTATGTTGCTCAATTAACCATGCCGGACTCGCGAGATTCCTATACAATCAGAATACAGGTTGAAGCTCGGAACTACGATTTGGAAAGTAATGCAACAGCCGATGTGGTTCCACAAACCGAGCTTGGCACTCTGGTTGTGCGAACAGTTTCGGAGAATATCGTTCCTGTCTTAGGTGTACTTGGGTTAACAATTGGTCTGGTGGCACGGAGCCTGTACAAGAAGCGTAGAGTGCGGCAGAACCTTGAGGCTCTGGCTGTCAAGAAACGATTCGATGATGCAAACAAACTGCTGGGAGTTATTATCCTTCACAAGGAAAGCGGCATACCCATCTACTCCAAAATGCTCCGAAAAGGTGTGGACGAAGGAATCATCTCAGCTTTCATAACTGCCATACGGAATTTCAAAATGGAGTTTGGGCTGAATGGGCAAACAAAGGAGGAAGGGAAGCTCCTTCCAATATCTGATTTGATTCGAGCTGTCTCAATGCAGAATCTAGTTTTCGCCTTCATAACAGTGGACAGCCCCTCGCAACAACAGCGGAGAAACATGATGGATTTCGCAAATTCGGTCGCTGAAACCTTCGATCAAGCTTTCAGTGATACGCCAACAGAAGTACTCGATCCTGATACGAAATCCACCATCAGCACACTCCTTCAGGATATAATGGATGTTGTCCTACTCAGAAGATACAGACTCAGGGATGATGCAACACTCTCAAAGGCAGACGAGTGCATTAAGCGTGGTGTGTCAGAATTTGATGACTCTGAGTTCTTACTTGATGAGCTTGCGGCATCGATAGCCGAATGTGGCCTTGAGGAAGGGAGAGCATATGTATCCATCCTTGATGCTGTCAATGATAATGTCTTGGTACCAACTGCTGAAGAAGTCTACACAAAAACATCCGATGAAGACGAATTCGTTGAGGAAGTTGAAACTCTGTTGCGAGACAGGAATGGAACTGGCATGTGATTCAAGGGGATAGGAAATCCGGAAAAAAAGACCTGTCCGGAGCGGTGCTATGCTCCGGATTTTTGTCTTCTAAACTATTTGAGGGTTCATCCTTTGCGCTTGACTGCTAGGATGACCAGGACAACTAGTGTAATGCCGCCACCAAGGATTGCCAACTGAGTGTAGTCGATACCTAAACCACCATCTCCAGGTCCGTTGCCGGTGGTCTCGCCACCGTCACTTACAGTGGAGACTCCGATGGTTGGATCGTATTCTAGTGTCTCGTTGCCAAAGTATTCGAAAGCCAGATAGACTGACTTACCAGATTCTCCTTCGGGACCTTGACCGTATGTTCCGCGGACCTGAACTTGATGTTCACCCGCAGAGGCTTCCTCAGCGTATTCCATGAAAGCTCCACCGAATTCAAACTTATTACCTTCTTTGGCAAATTCTGATGGTTCACGGTTGCCTTGGTTTTCCCCATGTTCACTTTCAGAGATAGTGAACTGAAAGACAAGGATTGAATCCTCTTGAGCCCACTCCCAGCCATCAACTACGAGGTCGAACTTCATCTGGTCAGGGTTCTCCATGTCCATATGCACTCGAATCTGAATCGTTGCATCGAAATCAGGTCTGCCTGGTCCTGGAGCATCACCCGGAGTGGTGAATGTCTCAGTAGTGGTGAAATTGAAGTGGACCGCAGTGATATTTCCGCCACTATCTTCCTCAGTCTCGAAACCACTGAATTCCCATCCACTAGACGGTAGTGCGAAGGGAGCACCTACAACGCTGTCATTTTCTGGATCATATGACCCGTCAGTATTGTTGTCAGTAGCCTCAAAGAGCTTCAGGAACATTACATGATAGTCTGCCCCTGGATCACTAGTATTCCACCAATGAAAATGCGGGACCTGGTTCATTGCTGTCACTTTGACAGAGATTTCATCAGTACTCAGCTCAACCATACCTTGGCTATGCTGATATTGCATTCCGTTGCCTTGTGCTGTCACAAGCGGCAATGATGCCACCAGCGCAAACAGAGCCAACGCCATGATTGTTTTCTTGTGCTTCATCATCAATCACACAAAATGATTACTCAAATTGGTATATAATATTTTAGTTCGATATTTGTGTAAATACCACCTCGAGATTCCTCGAACTCCTTTCGAATCTCCACGAAACAGTGTTCTACTGCAATTGACTAAAATGACGCGGTGGCAAGTATGGCCAAAAGAACAAGGTTTGCATTTGTAGAAACCAGTGTAACAATTGCAGCTCGAGAGATACGAACTTCTTTCGCTCTTGCAACCGATACAGTAAGAATCAGTGTACTCCATGAAATGATGAACGTAAGGAGCAGAGTAAGCGGCCAACCTGTAAGTGCCTGCGTTGGAGGGCTAGAATACCAAAGAAGCTCAACAAAAGTATGCGGAAGGTATGATAGAGGAACGGAAAGAAAGAGTGCTGGATTGTATTCTCGTTTTCCCAATACAGGAATCGAGATTGCTTCGACAACGAGATATGTCAGTATCCAAGACAGAATAGATGCCAGAATTGTCATTCCTGGTTCAAATGTCCCCTCTAAAAAGAACAGAAGGAATGGAAGTAACCCGACTTCTGAGGCCAAGTAGCCATATCCACCTAGAAGAATCAACATTTCAAGGACAAATCTGTATGGATCCTTCTGCACTCTTCCAATCAACTTATCTAACGCTATTAGTTCCACTGCTTTTTGAGCTGAGGATTCCTTGCCCTCGTGGTTAGCTGCCCAGAATAGTTGATCTTCTCCTTGCTGGATGAGTTTGTATGCTGCCTCTCCTAGTTGTGTGAGGGAATACTGCTTGTTTCCGCCTTTTTCTAAGAGGGGTTCATCCGCCTTCAGGAGGATATCGAGATGATGATAGAGAGTACCGGCCTCTACTCCCAACTCTGTTAGGTCCGTATAGCTTATTTCTCGATGATTTCCAGCCATGAGGATGATTTTTCGCCTGATGGAGTGTGAAAGTGCATTGAACATCTGATCCATCAATTCACTATCCATCTCGAAGTCTCACCTTTTGTTTGGCCAGCTCGTATGCTTTCTATCAAGAAGGTTTATTGGCTAATTCCTAATGAAACTATATGTTGTAAGATGCGGTCGCGTGCTATCCTCTTATGGGTTCTGTCCCTCACGGTATTGCTGGGACTCTTCCCTTTGGCTTCCAGAGGCAACAACATCTTCTACAGTCTTGGTGCGCAAGGATTAGACTGCGAAAATGGTGCATTCAGGCTCATGCTCAGCAAAGATGGTGGCCCGCATTATCGTTTCTTTGATCGTATAACGAACAAAACGGAATATCATCTGAAACTCGTTCGTCTTTTCGAGTTCGAAGATACAAACGGAGATGGTGTTTATTCTCAGGTTTCTGATACCATCCTTCCGCCTCCGATTAGCTTACAGAGTGGTAATTGGGTATTCAAGGACTTCACCTATGAGGAGCAGAATGGCTCCATTCAGGAGCTTCAATTTCACCTGAACGGTAGCGATTTCTCCCCTGCTCAAACATCGCTCAAAATAGGTCTTCGGCACTATGTTGATGCAACAAACACGTCAATTGTGAAATTCGACATAATCATTTCCGGATGGCAGTGGTCGAGAGGAAATAGCGGACTTTGTCTAGCCGGAGTTGTTGGGTCAAGTGCTCGTGGAAATGGTTCTATCTCAACACCTAACACCACCCAGAAGTCCACTATGATAGGTTTTGAATCTGCTTTTGTTTCGTATCCTGCCAATGCATCTTTCGATTCCAATTTCGCGCAGGTGAACGTATCCGTTGGAGGTTTTCCTGAACAAGGTGATGGCCAAGGTGTGTTGTTCTGTTTTCCCAACTTTGGTGATAATCAGCTGTCCTATGATCCCACAATTGGCTTGGAAGAACTGTCCACTACCACAACAACTACCACTTCATCTCCGACAACTACCACTATCACTACCACAAGGCCTCCTTCAAGCATACTTGGGGCTGAACGCTTCCTGCTCCTAGCTGCTGGAACAACAGCTGTCGTTGGTGTATTGGTTTTGGCCGCTTCGCGAGATTAGCCAGCTGTAGCAACCATCAACTAATTTCTATGTCATCCCGGTCGAAAAGAACCCGGCCCTCCATTCCCCCTGCAACTGTTATGGTTTCTCCACTTATGTGTCCGGCCATTACATCCGAGGCTAGCATCACCATAACATTTGCAATATCTGAAGGTGTTGCAACCTTCTGCATTGGGATAGTCTGCAGTATTCTTGTCATAATTTCAGGATCCTGTAGAGTTGATTCCGCCATGGGTGTCATGGTCCATCCAGGATTCACAAGGTTAACTCTCCCATGTGGAGCCAGCTGCACGATTTCGTTCTTCAAGCTCATCATCAATCCGTGCATTGCTGCCTTTGAGGATGCATAGTCCGCATATTTGGCTTCACCAAAGAGCCCTGCTGTCGATCCCACTAAAATGAGCGAAGCCGAATCGTCTGGATGTCTCTTGAGATTCCTGAAGAAATGTTTCGCACAAAGAAAAACGCCTGTAAGATTGACACTCATGGTTTCTTGCCATTGCTCAAGTGATATCTCATGGATCTGCGCAGGACCATGAGCAATACCCGCATTGGCAACTAAGACATCTATTCGCCCAAACTGGGACTCTGCTTCAGCAAAGAGATTCATTACAGAATCTTCATCTGCAACATTGACTTGTATAAGAGCGACTCTGTTTGGTTTCCTTTCATGTAACTCTTCTAATGTTTCGCGGTTCGTGTGATACGTGGCTGTTACTTTGGTACCTTCACCGAGAAACGCTTTGAGAGTTTGTTTGCCGATTCCGCCGGAAGCACCAGTCACCATGATATGTTTATCTTGAAGACCCAAGTTCATGCATTTGACCTCAGCAGTACAACAGAGTATAGTATCTAATTGAAACAAAAGAACAATGCTTGAAATCTATATGGTTCCTACGATTCTGATTCAACCTAAAGAAATTAGAAGGCTGTTATCTTCTAACCAAGCTATCATCTAATCGCGATAAGGGGCCCGACTACATGGAAGTGAACAGAATCCTATCGATTTGGAGGCCTGGTATGTATCACGGCTCTCCCAGAATGCGCAACTATTTCGAGGGTTGGTATTTCAAGCTCGTAGACCAGTCTGAAGAGACGATTTATGCAGTGATCCCCGGGGTCTCTTTCAGTAATGGTGGTAAACCAAATCATTCGTTCATACAGGTACTCAACGGACAGACTGCGGAATCACAGTATCATAGATTCACTGTTGAAGATTTTAGGTATTCAAAGACGGCTTTCGCCATATCCGTTGGCAGAAATCACTTCAATGCAGATGGAATCTCGCTTGATTTACAAGAAGACCAAAACAGGATTCAGGGGTCGCTTTCTTTCGGGGATCTAATTCCTTGGCCAGTTTCCCTCCTTTCACCGGGCGCAATGGGTGTTTTCCAGTTTATCCCTCGTATGGAATGCTATCATGGTATTCTCGGCTTTGATCATAGGATTGATGGAACCCTCAATATTGGAAAATCAGAGATTGATTTCACTGGCGGTCGTGGATACATCGAAAAGGACTGGGGAGCAGGCTTTCCAGAAGCTTGGATATGGATGCAAAGCAACCACTTTGAGGAAACAGGTGTTTCCTTCACCTCTTCCATCGCCAAAATCCCTTGGCTAGGTTCCAGCTTTGCGGGCTTTCTTATTGGCCTACTTTATGATGGAACTGTCTACACTTTCGCTACGTATACCGGTGCACAAGTAACCAATTTGAGAGTCTCAGAAAACGAGGTTCGCTTCTGGGTTTCTGATACCACTCATGGTATCATGGTACGTGCTGCACGTGCTCAGGGAGGAGAGCTTCGATCACCTGTTTTAGGTGAAATGAGTGGACGGATTATTGAGAGCTTGACTGCTCATATTGACATTCGATTCTACAGGTTTGAAGGAAATGAAACAAGGCTGCTATTCTCAGGGACTGGTCGGAATGCAGGTCTCGAGGTTGTTGGTGATACCAATGAGCTCATCATGTAGCCTATTGTTGTTGTGTTTTCATTACTCTTAAGAGCATCAGAGGAAATTGATGAACAGATATAGGAGTGACTAGCTTGAAGAAGGGAATCTCCATCGTCCTATCGGGTGCAGCGGGTCAGGGAATAGCAACTGTTGAAGATTTTTTGGTTTCTATTTTGAAACGTTCTGGATTCAATGTCTTTTCAACGCGTGAGTTCATGTCGCGTATTCGCGGTGGAACGAATTCAACACAGATTCGTGTGGGAGAAGGCAATATCTATTCGTACTCAGAACAATCAGATATTGTCATTCCACTGAACAAACGAGCACTTCCCCACCTGAACAAATACGGCCGGATTAATGATTCCACACTTGTTGTTGGTGAAGCAGAAAACATCACCAGCGACATACATCTCCCTTCGAATCAGATTCTTGAGGTACCATTCACGGGTATAGCCGAAGAAGTGGGCGGCAGAATCTACTCCAATACAGTTGCCGTTGGGCTCCTTGCGGCGGTTTTTGATGTCGATGAAGACATTGCAACAGAGTACTTGACTGAGCGATTCGAATCGAAAGGCGAAGACATTGTCAAGGATAATATTCAGGCATACCGGCAAGGTCACGAAATCGGTGTATCGAAGCTTGTAGAACGCATAGATGCAATCGATGTTATTTCTGACGAGTCGGTAAGGGATCATATGCTGATAAACGGTGGTGAAGCTGTAGGTCTCGGGGCTATTGCAGGAGGCTGCAATTTCATCTCGTCTTATCCGATGTCGCCCTCAACAGCTGTTCTCGTCTTTCTGTCCAATCAATCTCAGGAATTTGGCATAGTCGTGGATCAAGCTGAGAGCGAGATATCTGCTATCAACAAGGGCTTAGGTGCCTGGTATGCTGGAGGCAGGGCGATGGTAACAACCTCTGGTGGGGGTTTCGCGCTAATGGTAGAAGGCCTCAGTCTAGCTGGGATGATGGAAAGTCCTATGGTAATTCATCTTGCGCAACGTCCCGGGCCCGCAACAGGCCTTCCAACCAGAACTGAACAGGGCGACCTTCTTTTTGCGCTCCATGCTGGTCATGGCGAGTTTCCGAGAATCATATTAGCTCCAGGGACTTTCGAGGATGGATTCCACCTTACGCAGAAGGCCTTCAATTTAGCTGACGAATATCAAGTTCCCGTGATAGTACTAACAGATCAGTATCTGATGGATTCGCATGGTAATATTCCGGTACTGGATCTTTCTGACATTTCGGTTGAGAAACACATCCAGAAAACAACTGGCGATTATACGCGCTACGAGATGACCAATAGCGGCGTTTCGCCTCGTGGGATTCCTGGATATGGCGAGGGTCTTGTGGTTGCAGATAGTGATGAACATGATGAAGCGGGTCACATAACCGAAGATCTGGATTTGCGAATCGAGATGGTTGATAAGCGAATGAAGAAGAAACTAGAGTTGCTTCGAGAAGCAGCTATACCTCCAGAATATGTTGGTCCCGAAGAATACGATGCTCTTGCTATTGCTTGGGGAACTAATTACAATGTTGTTGTGGAAGCGCTTGAAAGAGCGGAGAGAGACGATATTGGTTTTCTTCATTTCAAACAAGTATATCCACTTCACGAAAGCGTCTCACAGTATCTGAATGATGCTGATCGAGTGGCTTTGTTGGAAAACTCTTCCACGGCACAATTCGCAACTGTTCTTTTGAATGAAACAGGCTACAAAATTACCAAAGAAAATTGCCTTTTGAAGTATAGCGGATTGCCCTTCTCTGTCGAAGAGGTTACGAGATTCTTGGAGGAGTTGTAAGGGAGGCTATGAAAATGAAAGCAGACGATTTCGAAATTATGGATGACGTTGATTACGATATTGCTTGGTGTCCTGGATGCGGAAACTTTGGAATACGAAAAGCTCTCAAAGATGCGCTGGCTGAGCTGGACATATCTCCACAAGAACTGGTGATGGTCTCAGGCATTGGTCAAGCTGCAAAGATTCCACATTATGTTAAAACAAACGTATTCAACGGACTGCATGGTCGGTCTCTCCCATCAGCCTTGGCAATCAAGGCATCCAATCCGAACCTCACAGTTATTGCTGAAAGTGGCGATGGTTGTATGTATGGAGAGGGAGGCAACCATTTTACGCATACCATTCTCCGTAACCCGAATATAGCCATGTTCGTGCATGATAACATGGTGTATGGATTAACCAAAGGTCAAGCCTCACCTACAAGCCAACGGGGATTTGAAACTTCGTTGCAAAAAGCAGACCGTGGTGGCTGGACCAATACCCAGTTCAATCCACTTGCCCAAGCTATTTCCTTAGGCGCGTCTTTTGTAGCACGAGCTTTCATTGGTGACCAAGAGGAAACAAAGGACTTGATGAAGAAGGCTATCCGACACAAAGGCTTCGCATTGCTGGACATCTTGCAACCATGTGTAACCTATAACGATGTTAACACATATGGCTGGTTCAGCAAGAATACGTACTATCTTGATGATGCGTATGATGCAACCGATCAGAATGTAGCATTCGAGAAGGCATTAGACATGAGTAAACTTGCTCTTGGTGTGTTCTATCAAGACCCCTCAAAACCGACCTTCTCAGAGACATCTGGGGTATATGATGCAGACGACCGCCCCCTCTTCAAGCGAGACCTAGATAAAGACAAGCTGGAATCTCTGATTGCTTCCATGAAATGAATCTTCGGCTTGTAGCATCTACTCGTACTGCTGCCATGCTTTCCGAGAGTTCTCCTGTACACCGTGACCTAGTAAATTATCGAGTCTAACCAAGAATCCATTGAGCTGGGGGATATGCTTGGCAATCCAGTGGATTATCCGTAGCTGAATACCGGGTTCCCTATTATATGGACAGGAGCGGATGCAGTTAGAGCAATCACCACCGTTCTCAATCCAAAATTCGTAACAGCTTTCTACATCGACATACCACTTGAATACACCTGGATTGTTAGAACGGGTTTCGCCTTTCCATGTTCGCTCCCTGCCATAGGGAATTGATTGAGACGGACAATGCTTTGCGCACTTGTCGCAGATTTCACAGAATCGGATTACTGATTCACAGAACTGATAATCGGGCTGGTCAGTCTCTAATGGCATATCTGTTAGAACCTTGCACAACCTTACACGAGGGCCGTATTCCTCTGTTATCAAGAGCCCGTGTCGACCATATTGCCCCAGTCCTGTATCAATAGCTAATGGAACGCTTAATCCCACGTCATTCCCACAAGGAATAGCGTTGTACCCCAATCGGTTAATAAACGCAGAGAGCATGATTTCGACAAAAGCCATCTTGGAGTACCCTAAGACCGAGGCCGCCGCACATGGCATCGCTGGTGAAGTGTTGATACCTTCATAGTCCATCTCGATAGCCATGACTATCGCTCTAGCGTATTCTTCAGGGACATTGTATGGTTCCCCCTTTCTATTGGTGCTATAGAGCCAATTTCTATCGAGTTCTGCGACCCCGACAAGGTCAGCTCCAAAGAATTTAGCTGCTTTCTTGACGAACCTGGTGATTCCACTCCAATTTCCTTCTATTTTCCCTCTTTCTTCTGAGGGTTGGGCCGTTGCAGGTGTGATTTTGTGTCTATTATCATAAAGTTTCCAAGCAGCCATAACGAGCTCATGTTCTATTCTTGAGTAGCCCGGCAAATCCTTTGCTATCATCTCATGAGCTTTGGAATACACAGACTGCTTGTAACAGCTGAATGATTTGTCATTAACTACGCGTGCGAATATGTTGTCTTTCTCAGGAAAGGGAGTGTATTCATCTGAAACATGGTAAGGTGATTTCTTTTGTCCATGTTTTCCATCATCTTTGGATGTTTTCGTTCCTTTCTCTTTCTGTGGAAACTGTGCGATTGCATCTGTGGGGCAGGCTCGTATACAGCTTAAACACCCGGTACACTTCTGCTCATCAATGACTGGATATCCTACTCCCTCATCGAAGGTCAGAGGAGCATTTTTCGTGTGAATCATTTCGCAAGCATCTACACATTTCAGATTACAGACTTGTGGATTGCACAGCTCTTCCTCTACAAACACCTGATAGACCTCATCATTGGCTGGCTATGCTGCAGCGAAGCAACTGATTAATGAATTGTTCATGGAATGAAATGCTTAGAGTAGCGACAATGGATTTGTCTTTGGAGCTAGCCCGATGCTTTCCATAGAATACGTGGATAGAGATCGACGAGAACCTGTGGCCAATCTCCAATTGAGCGGAGGAAAAGATCCGCCTTCAAAGCAACGTCATCATCAATTCTTAGTTCATCCAATTTTGGACATTCGAATAATGGCGAGATATCCACACTCTCTAACGGATTCATATCCAGCGCAAGCTCTGTAAGATTCTGACAATCGGCTAAAGGCGAAAGATCAATTCTCTTAATGAGATTATCAGAAAGACTCAGCATTTCCAGTTTCTTGCATTTACTCAACGGGGATAGATCTAATTCGCCTATTCTGTTATGACGAAGACACAGTACTTCCAGATTTTCAGCCCAGACAAGTGGAAGCAAATCTATCTCTGCGATATCTCGAAGGTCTAAGTTAATGACTTCCTCGTCTGTATCAAATTCTACTTTCTTGTCGATGCCTGCTGCCGTAGTATAGGCGATGAACATATCCGCCAAGATTTGGAGACCTCCGTTACCGATGCTTCCTGATGCGGCGTTACCGATTCATATGCATGTTCACTTAAAACTCAACCTCTCTCAAATCCTATAGAAATTATTAAGACTGATCCGTTTTCTATAGATTAAGCAAAACTCTCATATCACTACAGACCAATTGAATAGAGTCTAACTCATGAGATGAATTACTATGACTAATGACCCCCTCAAAGATGCTCTGGAACAGATGCCTGTTGATTTTCTTAAGCACGCTCTAGATGCTTTCCCCATGGAGTTCTCGATTATCGATGCTAATGATGAGGTGCTGTTTTGGAATCAACACGAATCTCGTATCTTCCGTAGACCATATGGTGTGCTTGGACGGGATGTTCGAAATTGCCACCCTGAAAAGAGCCTAGACAAGGTACTGGACGTTATTGAAGCCTTAAGAAGTGGTGAACGTGATCATGTAGATTTCTGGATCGACCTTCCGGAGGATGATAAACCCCGAAAGCTGTTTATTCGGTACTTCGCTATTAGAGATGACGAGGGCAACTACCTTGGGACTCTTGAGGCTACTCTGAACTTAACGCCGCTACAGTCCATTACTGGCGAGAACAGGCTTGGTGATTTCAAATAAGAGCGATACGCTATTGCGGGTTTGGTTTCAAGAATAGGCAAATCTTACAAAAATCCTAAAAAATCCGAGCGGAAGAGTGTGAATATCTGTAATATTCGACAACTTATAGAGTCTTTATGATTTCGGGTTTTTTCTGCTGGCAGGAAAAGGATGGAACACAGAAGATTCATGCAGTTCCTAGAGCTGTAAGAAATGGGTTATGTCTATAAGCCTGAATCCGCACACCACTTTTTGTGACTATAGATTCCGACTACCGCGAAACATGGCGTGTGATAGATCGCCGATATACTTGCGATGTCTGGCAACATCCCGAAGAAGATGGTGTGATTTATGGCACCCGAGTGGGAATTCACAGAGATTCTTGCACATTTTGTATGAAGTGCATCGATGTTTGCCCCACTAATGTCTTTGAGTATCAATCTGATTCTAATGGATTTAGAGTAGTGGTTCCCACTAGGGAAGATGATTGTATAGACTGTTTGGCGTGTGAGATGGTCTGTCCTACAGATGCAATTTCAATTGAATCGCGTGCGGGGTCAGAATCAACCCTCAAGGCTTTATTGGATGGTGAGGAATAACTCAGGTCAAGAGGCTGAGCTGGTTGTTTGATGTTGTGCTCACAGAAGAGGAGAAAGCAATAAGAAACGAAGTACGCGAATTTGTTCGGGATCAGGTGGACAGGTCACTCATTCTCGCTATGGATTCAAAGGAAAAGGAATATCCATATGAATTCATTGAGGCCGCTGGAAAGGCGAATCTGCTTGGTTTACGATTTCCTGAAGAGTATGGCGGAAGGGGACTCGATTGGACAAGTGAGCTTGTTGCGTTAGAAGAAATTGGGGTTCTTGGGATTGCCCTAGGATGTGCCTATTCTTTGCCTTCAATTGTAGGCGAATCTCTAGATAAATTCGGTACTAAGGCTCAGAAAGAGGAGTACCTTGCACCAACCTTGGCTGGTGAAAAAATCTGTGCGGAAGGCCTTACCGAACCTCGCAGTGGATCTGATTTCTTTGGCACCATAACTACGGCAGTTAGAAATGAAGACGGTTTCTTGCTAAATGGTGAGAAACGATTTGTAGCCGGCGGTGTTGGAGCTGACTACTTCTTGATTTATGCGAAAACAGATTTCGAAGCACCACCTCACAAGTCGCTGAGCGCATTTATCGTTGAGCGCGATTCTGGAATAGAGGTCAATGAGGAATATGAGCTGATGGGCTGTAGGGGTATGGGCGCAGCGCGAATTTCTATGCAGGATGTCCAGATTCCTGCGGAGAATCTTATTGGTGAGCTCAATAATGGTGCTGCAGTATTCAATGCCATGATGGTTCCTGAAAGGTTAACCTCTGCAGCTGGCCCTATTGGTATGGGTCGTGCAGCTTTGGAGATAGCAGTACGCTATGCTGACAAACGTGAAGCCTTTGGAAGAGCATTACGGAAGTTCGAAGGGATTTCCTTCAAAATCGCGGATTGCGCCACCAAACTAGACGCTGCTAGGGGTCTGGTATACCGTGCTGGAAAGGTTGCTGATACTGGTCAATGGTGTAGAAAAGAGGTTTCTATGGCAAAAGCATTTGGCACTGAAGCTGGACTGGAAGCAGTGGATGAATCAATGCAAATCCTTGGCGGCATCGGCTATACTGACGTATATCCCATTGAGCGCCTGTTTCGGGATGCACGACTGGCTACGATTTGGACCGGTAGCAACGAGGTTCAGAGGCTCATAATTCAGAATGAAGTCGTGAAAGAGGTGCTTTCTGAAGACACTTCAATGAAACGAAACATCGAGATGGATACACCTGGGGCTCATAAAGAAGAGGAAAAGGTGTTCAAGGAAAATCCAAAGAAGTATTATCCGTCAGATATGCGTGAAGAAGGCTGAAACCTCCATAGATACTACCTTAACAACATTGCATTTGCCATAAAACACTAATACGGAGGTTGTTAACAATAGTTAAAAGATATGGTGTTATCACGATGACAAAAATGGTTTGCAAAATCTGTGGAGAAGAAACTGATGTACCGGTACATTGCGGAAAGGAGATGCACAAGGAAGGGGATCAGCTAGTTTGTTGGATGGGGTCGGCATGTGGTGAACAGCCAATCCCTCAACATTGTGGAGAAACCATGATGGTACAACGGGGCTGAGAAAAACTCTACCAACCGTTCCGGTGGACAATCTCTGATAGTGTCCTTCTGCTGGAACGGGATTCTTCTTTTTTCCTAGTCTCAGCATCAAGTTTATCCAAGTCGTCCTGATAGCCAAAGAAGACCACTGTGGTGATTCGGAAATCATCTGGAATCCCAGTAATCTCTTTGAGCTTGGCTTCATCCCAACCTGCTGTGGGATGTCCCATCAACCCAAGATGAACTGCTTGGAGTAACATATTTTCAACAGCTAATCCACAGTCCATCATGAAATACGGTAAGCCGTGTGCTGGACATCCAGCATCCTCCTTGGCGGCAACGATTATCATAACGGGCGCGTCCTTGGCCCAGCTATTTCCTCTGCTCAAACCTTCATGGGCTTCGGTTAATGCTTCTTCGTCTGCGAGTACAACGAAATTCCATGCTTGTGTGTTGCTACATGAAGGTGCCCAGCGTCCAGCCTGCAAAATGGATTGTAGTTTCTCCTCTGCAACAGGTTTGTTTGAATACGCTCTACCGCTATGGCGTTCTTTAATTTCTTCGAGTAGAAGTTCTGATGAATCCATGATATTTCCCTGTTCAGAGTAGAATCAATAAGTAAAACTTTATCGACCTCCCCGTTCTGCTAGTTAGACTGATGAACAAAAGAACACTGTAAGGGAGATTTGCTGAATTGCAGTTAATTGCTATCATGGATGCTGTAGTAAGCTTGGCATCAATTTTTCTAGGACTGGGGTCAGGTTATGTCATTGGTGGTCTCAAGGATGCCGGGCGATTGGAACGAATAGCGCTTGGCGGATTGATATCGATTGTTGGCGGTGTGTTAATCTCTTTGCTATTTGGTACGTATCTTATGATGCGTCTACCTCCAATTCCCTTACAAATTGCTGCGTTTGCTGTGGGTACAATTGCAGGAGGAATATGGCACTGGCAGACTCCGGTTACCAGAGATCCTAAGCGCCATATTATCTTCGAGCTTGATGATGATGAAGAGTTCGAACGGGAAATCGAAGAAGCTTTTGAAACCGAAAAATAGCCAAGTATATAATTCGGGTCCCTCATCTTCTAGCAAGTCACGTCTACCATGGAGGCACCACCAAATTGTTGTCTAAATCTGGAATCGCTCTAATACTGCTCGGAATCTTGGCTGCAACAGTGCTTGTTTCCCCTACTACTGCTCAACCAGCTGGCTGGAGTGGGGATGATAACCTGGCTTTCCAGCTTACTGTAAATGGCGTTTCGGCAGCCGAATCCGATGCCAACAATCCAATTCCCGTCGATGCTCACGAGGACATAAACATGCTCCTTGAGATACAGACTGGCGACAATCTGACTCTGAAGAGCGGTCTCTTTTCAATGAAATATCTCGGCTTTAACATCCTTGAACAAGATTTCAACATCGATACTGTGGTGCCTGCTGGAACTACGGTGGATATCTTGAATTCCACTATCCCTACCAGCGAGTTGGTTTCATTTGGCAATATCAGTTTGGTAAGCGGAACGTTAACAGGTAGATTGAATCTCACTTATTCTCTGCTTGAATCACCCTCTGAGAACACTACTGTATCAGAAAGTTTTGTTGTTAGACTGGGTCCCACGGGGGCCGCAGCAATCTTCTCTGTAAGTGGACTATTGACTGCGGGATTCACCGTGATGTCAATCTTTTCAATCCTTCTGGCACTTGATGAGTTTCAGCAGGGAATACTCGGAGCTATGAAGGTTCGAAGCGCTGAAAGTGATGATGAATTGCGCTCTTTTCCAAGACCCGTGATATTGAGGCGAATCAAAAAGGATCGGGAGAAAATTTCGAAAAATGAGCTGATTGAACGTGTTCGGAAAGTCATTGAGAATGAATGGCATCCACGAGAAGAAGCGGCGGAAATGGCCGATAAGGTTTCAGCGAAGGCTCCTCGAGCTCTGAATATCGTAGGGTTTGGATCCAAGGTTCCAGTTGGTACTCTTGCAAAGAAACTTGACTTGAAACCAGATGAAGGCGGTGCACTTGCCGCTGCTCTGACTGACCTAGGAATTCTCCAGACAAAGACTGTGAAAGTACCACTTTTCAAGGTGATGTTGGCTGGGGCCACTCTTGCCGGATCTTATGTTAGCTGGAATCAAATATTCGGCGGTGTGACACCTTCTTGGGTTGATGTGCTTCTACTTACAGCTGGTGGCTTGGTCGTATCCGTCCTCATTGCCTACATCTTCAAATGGTTGGCAAGGATGCCAGAACTAGGATATGAGTAGAGGACCCATGTTTGGGAATCATCCCAATTGCCGAGAAGTTGTGATACTCGAGCTCAGCAACGAGTGCTTCCAAAACTATGATAATATGGTGGGTCTTTATTATTATCAGATACTCTCGGAGAAAGGAAACTACTGACTATGACACGTAAAGAAGAGGCTATCAAATGGGAAAATGATGATATACGAGTTCTTGTGCCCTATTCAGCAGCGGGTATCAGTACATCGATCGCCATTGAATCGAAAAAGCAACAAGATATTTTGGTAATTGACGCTGGAGATGGTACTCTGAGAGACCTTTTTGAAATCTATGGGCAGTCAATAGTTGATAGGCTAGTAGCAATGGCCATAACCCATGGCCACTTCGATCATATGGGGGGATTACATAGCATACTCGGCTTTCTTAGAATGCTTGAAAGAACCGAGCCTATTGATATTTTAGCACCTTATGATTCGATTGAAGTCAAAGGTTGTGTTGATACCTTCAAGAACTGTTATTCTTCCACAACCGACTTTGATATTCGATTACAGGAATTGCGGCCAAATGCTGAATTTACTACGGACCTCTTCACTGCAAAGGCTTTCGAAGTAGAACATTTTGGGAAGGAATCACAACCACCTGGATCATTGATGCCTAGCTTCGCATACAGGCTTCAAATTCACGGTACTACTATAGCCTATAGCGGTGATACAAAGATATGTGATGGCGTGCGAAATGCAATTGACGGAGCTGATTTGGCACTTGTTGAAGCAACGCGAAAAGAAGAACCTGAGCGCGATTTTAGGGTCCACCTTTCAAAAGATGAAGCTGTTTCATTGGGTCAGCTAGCCAAAGAATATGTTTTGATCCATCAATTACCCCATGACAGTAAGTAGCATTGAACTCGGATAGATTTCTATGATGAAACTAGACGGCGTGATAGTAGATGCCCGAGTTGTTGAGCTTGCACTTGCATATCTGGCGTCACCTAGAGAATCTGTTCTCTCTGAACTAGCATCCTCTCCAGGCGCCATAAAGACACATGTTCATGCTCGCCGCTTTGGGAATACAGATGATTCCGCTCTTGATTTTTGGAAATCCATTTTGGATGACGCCAGCAGGGATCAACCCGGTTGTGAAGAACGCATTCAATCAAATCTTGCCTATTTGGAATCCCACGAATCTACAGTTCTTAGTGCAATCCGAGAAATAGAGGAATATTTGCCTGTGAATTACAAGTTCCAAACCCGCTTGAATCTTATTCTGGGCTATGATATCGGGATTGTTTCACAAGGAGAAGCCATGTTGAATATTGCTCATTCTCATTTCTCACATGACAGAAGGGAATTAGTTTACCTGATTATGCACGAGCTCCATCATGTTGCCTATACTGACTATCATCCCATCTACTCGCTAGATGAGTTGGAAACCACAGATGATTTTGTGCGGATTATTCGATATTCTACACACTTAGAAGGGTTAGGTGTTTATGCACCACTCAATAGACGTATTGAAGAGAATGGCCTTGGACATGAGGATTATCAGTTTCTACTTGATTCCCACGAGTGTAGTTCTCGGGTTGAGAAATACTTCGAAATATTTGAGGAACTAAACAGAGAAGACAACCGTGAGTTGAAGGATTCCGACTTCGAAATCATGGACCAAATGAGCGGTAAAGGGAGTAGACTCTGGTATGTTACCGGCGCACATATGTGTAAAGTGATTGATGAAGAGATTGGTCGGAAGGCCCTAACGAACACTATCATCGATGGTCCCGATAGTTTCTTTGAAACATATAGGACGACTAGGGACCGCCACTAAAATAGGAGATTAATCACATACAAACATCCCATGGCGAAGCCTGCAGATATAGGAACGGTAATGATCCATGAAATGATGATGTCTCTAATCTGTTTCTTCTGTATGTCGGTCTGTTCTACCCATCCTACTGCAATGAGTGCAGCAACCAGAACATGGGTTCCACTCAAAGGGAGCCCCAGAATCGTCCCGATGAACATAACGATGGATACTGCTACACTTGCAGATAAAGCGGAAGAAGGTGAAAGGCTAACAATTTCCGTAGATACTGTTTGAATCACTTTTCTGCCCACCACTATCAGCCCAACCCCCATTCCAATTCCTCCGATTAGTAGTGGAATTACAACTCCTGGGATAGCAAGAACTCCAATATAGTATACGGTGTTGAACTCCGGGAGCGCCACAAGTGGAGCAATTGCGTTGGCGACATCATTGCCACCCCTGCTAAGAGAAGTGATAATCAGGAATATTGCCAAACCGTAAGCTGCTATCTGTTCCTGCCTTTCACGTGCATATAATCCACTAGCTCGATGCTGAGCTTTTCGTATGACGAAGAAAAATGCGGCAGCAATCACGAAACCAATCAGCGGCGAGACAATCCACCCAAGAAATACCTGAAGGAGAACCCAGGCATTTACGCTGTGTAATCCCCAGCCTTGCAATCCGATAAATGGTGCGATGACACATACACCAATTACAGAACCTACTACACACTGTGTCGTGCTGATGGGAACTCCATGTGATACAGATGCCAGGATCAACCAGATTGCCATGGATATGAGAATAGCGCATACCATCTGCATCGTAAGAGTTCTTCCGCTTATCAATTCTGAACCTACTTTCTCTGATACTGCACTACCCATGAATACAGCTCCTATTATATTCACGATAGCGCCGAGCGAAACCGCGGTTCCCAGCGAAAAGACATGGGCTCCTACAGCTGGACTCATTGTTTCATCATTGCTTCCAATTGCGAAAGCCACAAAGAAACCGATTGAGAGCAACCCGACTAGGGCGAGAAATGCCACTGCTAACCCTCCAGCCCCTACGAGTATTTGACAGCGAGGGCACGAATGAAATCAGCACATTTCTCTGCAGTTATCGCCACTTCGAGAACGGCTCTTGCAACAATACGTAGATACTGAAGCTCAGTAGGATTTCGTTCCGTATCTGATAACAGATGGCCAAGGAATTCGAATTTGATGTCCCTTGCTTTTTCCCGCACTTTAGAAACTTCATGGGAGTATTTGACCGATTTCTCAAAATCTTCAAAGAGGTACTTGATGGCGTCTTGAAGGATATCTGTCGTTTTCCAACATTTCTCCGCAATATCTCTAATTTCTGAGGGCGGTTCGATGTCCTTACATATGGCCATTATCCGGATGGCTTCTTCTGCCGCATCGACGATATTATCCATGAGGTTAGTTAGTGTGTGTCTTTCTTGGGTTTGCTGAGGTAGATATGCACGCTTCGAAAAGATGTTTTCAACAAGCCGGTCTCGCATCTGATCACTTTCTCGCTCGATTACGATGATTTCATGTCTAATTTCGAGCAAGGTCTCGATGTCTCCGTAACCCCAGGACCTAGAGGCAACGCAAAGCTTTGCACTGGCGCTTTGTAGAGCTTTACTCAAATCCAAGATTATTTCGTCTGCTTTTTCCTGAAGATCCTTTTTTCCTACACCGAATATTCTTGAGAATGTTCCCATTTCTGGTCACTTCCATAGTACGTCTACATTACATGTGCAATCTTGGCTTGGATGCTACAACTCAGCGAGAATGGCTCGCGATCATTGCGATTACTCTCTGAATGAATCTGAGCAGAGCCAGTTTGCATCTCTGTCTTCATAGATTGCCTTTTGAATATAACCCTATTTGAGAGTTGGACTGAATTGTTTTGCCATCTGATGAATTAGTCCTTATCCTGTAGGAATGCATAGATTCTAACAAGACCTGCACCGATGCTCTCCTGTTTTGATATCCTGAAGTGCCCTAATTCTCCGGTTGTATCTACATGAGGTCCGCCGCAAAGCTCCTTGCTAAAGTCTCCTACAGAATAAACAGATACTCTGTCCCCATAGCTTTCCTTGAAGAAGGCTAAGGCTCCCTGTTCAACGGCCTCATGATACGGCATGAATTCGTGTTTCACGTCCCTATCCTTCTCAATCTGTTCATTGACCAGTTGTTCAACTTCTTTCAGTTCTTCATCCGTAAGCTTCCGGGGGAAGGTGAAATCGAATCTCAGCCGCTCTGCGGTGATATTGCTGCCATTCTGCTTTACTTTGTCACCCAATACTTTCCTTAGTGCTGCCTGTAAAAGATGTGTTGCGGTATGGAGTTTCGTTGTCTCCTCACTATGGTCAGCCAAACCGCCCTTGAATTTCTCTTCGGCACCTGCTTTCGATACTTCCTTGTGCTCTTTCTGTTCCTCACGGAATGTTTCCATGTCTATATCAATACCTTCCTCAGCAGCCAGTTCCTTCGTCATTTCGATTGGGAGCCCAAAGCTCTGGTACAGCAGTGCCGCGTCTTCTCCAGTTATGGTGCCTGTATTCTCCAAAATGCGATTGAACTTCTTGAGCGCACGGCGAAGCGTCTTGCTGAATTTCTTCTCTTCTCGTTCAAGATTCTTCATGATGAAGTCCTTATTTCGTTCCACCTCATCATATGGCTCCTTGTAAATATCGATTACAAGCTTTGCAAGCTTCTTGGTGAAATCCTGTGATATCCCCAGTTTGCCCGCATGCTGTATACTACGTCGTATAAGTCGTCGCACAACATATCCATGCTCTTTGTTTGACGGGATGATTTTGCGGTCATCTCCCATAATCATGACGGCTGCTTTGATGTGATCAGAGATGATTCTTATTCTACGGATGTCTTCGTCTGAGAATTCTTCCTTTTCGCTCATTGATTTGATTTTCTCAACAAGTGGAGCCATATTCTCAATTTCGTATACTGTTTGCTTTCCTTGAAGCATAGCGGCTGTTCTTTCAAGCCCCATTCCTGTGTCGATGTTTTTCTGGTCAAGGACTTCATATTTGCCACCCTCAGTCTTGCTATATTCCATGAATACATCGTTCCACACTTCTACGAAATGGCCGCAGTTGCATCCCGGTTTACATTCCGGACCACATTTCGGAATCTCTTCTACTTCGATGAACATCTCACTACAGGGTCCGCATGGCCCCGTCTTTCCTGCTGGCCCCCACCAATTGTCTTCTTTTGGCAGATAATAGATGCGTTCTTTTGGTACACCAATTTCTCTCCAGATTTCTGCGGACTCTTCATCCCTTGGGGCGTTTTCGTCTCCCTCAAACAGGGTCACGTAGAGCTTCTCTGAATCGAATCCCAGCCAGTCATTTGATGTGAGAAACTCGTAGCTCCATCGAATCGCTTCTTCTTTCCAGTAATCACCTAGGCTCCAGTTACCAAGCATCTCGAAAAAGGTGAGATGTGTTGTATCACCCACTTCTTCGATATCGGTGGTTCTGATACATTTCTGGCAATTCGCAAGTCGTGTTCCCATCGGATGCTTTTGTCCCAACAGATAGGGTACGAGCGGATGCATACCTGCTGTTGTGAATAAAACGGTAGGATCATGTTCAGGCATAAGTGAAGCAGATCCTATGATGGCATGGTCTTTCTCTTTGAAGAACTCAAGATACTTGTTCCGCAACTCATCTACGCGCAATTTGCCATCACCTATGTATCAATCTGCCAAGAATTTTGTACGATTTTAACGCTTATGATTTGGTGTTTGCGAAAATCCACAATGCATTCAACTGTCAGAGGATACAGTTTCCTTCATGTTCAGCTACAACAGTATAAGGCCCGAAGGTGTCATCCTGTAGCGATGAATTCTCTCGGGAATCCAAGGGTAGCGATCCAACCAATCGAGGAAGCGGTCATTCGAAACAATATCGGCGTTCTTGCGTTTAGCGAGACGCAAAATCATCGCATCGTCATCTGTACCGCTACTAGCCTCCAAGACTTTCCTCCGTCGCACAAGGGCATCAAGAACGCCTGGGTCTTCTACTTTGTACTTCAGAGCAGCTGAAACAACAGCTATGGGTTTGTATCCTGCATTTCTAAGACTCCGATCTGCTAAGGCGATGTTCCTAGCCTGTGGTGTCCCACTATATGACAAATAGTACGCAACGTTATTACCATCCACAACAAGTTCTCTTCTGCTCCGTGTCCGATGTTCACGCTGCTGGTTACGCCTTCTGCAGACCCGTACGTGCTTGTCAAGTTCATATCGGTCAAACAACCTTCCGCAGTAAGGACATCTTGCTCTCTTTGGCACGGTTATACAACCACGATGATTCAGGGTGGACCATCACTCGATTTGGCCTCTTTTCCTCTCTAAAACAGTTACGTTTCGTAAAAATCCCTGAACATCCCAGAAGACAAACTTCAAGTAAACGAGTTACTAGTTATCTCTTGAATAGAGCAGCTATTCATTCAACAAAGGCGTCCAGGCTCCGTTTGTGTCTACCCTCCCGGCGGACATGGCGGGCATGGGCGCCACCCTGCTTTCTCTACAAGAAGAACGATATGAGCAGCAACCATCCTGTTCCTACGGCGAGATGGATCAAACCTACCAGCGTCCCAATTTTCACGAATTCTATGAACGCTATGTGGTTGCCTTCCCTCTCAGAAAATCCAATCGCTACCATGTTGGCGGGAGATCCGAGTGGTGTGAATATATACCCCCCAATGTTAACAGCAAAAACTAGAGCAAGAGGGAGGACAGGGCTTATGGCTGTGAATTGATTGGCTATGGGTGCCAGCACTGCTGAAACAGGGAGGTTATCCAGAAAAGCAGATAGAATCGCGGGAATCCATATCATGAATACTGTTGCTATCACGGGGTTATCTCCAACAATCCCTGCTATGCCCACACCAAGATCGTCGATGATTCCTGTCAGTTCTAAGGCTGATACGAGACCGAAGAGGCCCACAAGAAAGAAAACTGTGCTCCAACCAACTTCTGACAAAAACGCTGTAGCCCTATCATGTGCAAGAATGAGCAGGGCTGAGGCAACCATTAGGGCTATCATAGATGGTTGAATCTGTAATGATGGCCCCAGTGCGAAGCCAAGCACCAATATTCCAAACCCAATGACAGAGGCATAAAAGTCACGCCGGCTCTTTATCATGGTTGCTGGGTCTACCCTGAATAGGAGGTCTACATGCATGGGGTCTGCAGTCCCAAACTCCTTTTCGTAATACTTCATGAAAATTGGGAGCGTGATCAGAAGCAGAATTACTGCAAGCGGCATGAAAACGATGAAGAGCATACCCGCATCGAGATTCGTCTCTCCTGCAATTACCAGATTTGGGACGGCTCCCACAATCGATGGAATCGATGCGAAATTACACACGATCGCCTCGGAGATGAGATAGGGTTTGAAGTCTATATCCAGGGCCTTGCAGACTTGGATTGTAAGTGGGGCCATGATGAGCATGGTTGATGTGGTATCGAGGAAGAGAGAAGTAACAAACACAAAAATGAGGAATGTTCTGTAGAGGTCTTTGTGCACACCTCTGCTCGGCTTTGAGAGCGTCAGAGCTAGGAACTGGAATACCCCGGATCCACCTGCAACAGCAACGATGATCATCATCGCTGTTACAAACATGATGGTGCCCCATTCAACATGTTCCAGCAAGATGACGAATGTTGGTGGATTCTCGTAGCCTAGTTGAAAGGCAGCCCAGAACACAACACCGATGATGGTCATCCCCAGCAGGGACATCCCTGTGCGATTGACCTTCTCGGTTGAAATAACAAGGTACGTGCCCACGAAGACTGCCAATACTGCTATAGCTAGAGCATCCATTTCTTCTCACTCGGTGGATTGGGTTCGTTCTTATCTGATTATCGGCCTAACTAGGACTAAAACCATTGTATTGCTTGCTGCAAAGGATATCCTATTCTTACCGTGATAAAATTCCTCGAACGCGATTTAACAATCGGGTTAGTATCCCTTCCCGTTCTTTTTCTGATGGTTTCCCATTTCCTCGCAGGTCCGGTAAGATGATAACCAAGAATCCTACAACACAGATTACGACACCACCGAGAAGGATGGGAAGCAGACTGAAGAATTCAATCAACAGAATCCATACAACACCGAAAGTTAGATGGAACACACCAGCCAGGGTTCCTGCTTTGGCAAAGTCGGCGAATGAAATGGGGTCGTGTTCTCGTTCGGATGCTGCAATGGCGACCATATTGCTGGGGGATCCTAGTGGGGTGAGTATATTGCCGCCAACGTTCACTGCATAAACGAGTGCGAGCGGAAGAAGGGGACTGACTGCAGTGAATCTCAGGGCAACCGGTGCAAGCACAGCTGAAACCGGTAGATTGTCGAGAAAAGCCGAGAGTACCGCCGGGATGGTGACCATGAAGACGACTGCTATAACTGTGTTGTCTCCAATCACATCAACCAATACATCCCCTAGAAGATCGATGATTCCTACAATCTCCAATGCACCGACCATGCCAAATAAGCCAACAAGGAAGAATATTGTGCTCCATCCAACCTCTTCGAGGAACTCGTTTGCTCGATCATGGGCCAGAATCAACAATCCTGCAGCAACAAGAAGAGCGACCATCGATGCCTCGATACCCAGTAGCGGCTTCAGAATGAAGCCTGTGATGAGCACAGCGAAAGCAATAATGGACGCGTAGAAATCCCGTCGCGACTTTATCATGGTAGCAGGTCGAATACGAAAGAGGAGGTCAACCCGCTGGGGGTCTGTTGGAACAAATGCATCACTGAAATAGCGTGTGAGAATCAACCATGTAACGAGAAAGAGGATAAATGAAAGGGGCATGAAGGTGAGGAACAGATTCCCCGCGTCAATGTTGGCTTCTTTTGCTATGACGATATTAGGTACTGCTCCCACGATAGACGGAATAGAGCCGATATTGGCTACTATTGCTTCAGATATCAGTAAGGGTTTGAAATCCATATCGAGTGCTTGACAGACCTGCACTGTGAGAGGAGCCATTATGAGTATCGTGGATACGTTATCAACAAACAGCGATATTGCGAATACGAAAAGCAAGAATATTGTGTAGAGTTTCTTGTACACTCCTTCACTGGGACCAGCTAGACGCAGAGCAAGGTACTGGAACATCCCCGACCCACCTGCAACAGCAACCACGATAAACATGCTTGTCACAAAGAGGATAGTAGGCCATTCTATGGTCTCGACAACGTGCACGAACGAGATATGTACATCTGGCACAAGCGTACTACCGATCCAGAAGACGATTCCCACAAGGGCTAGCCCCAGGAGACTGGTGCCTGTTCTATCGACCTTCTCGGTTGAAATTGCAGCATAGATTCCAATGAACACGACAATGACTGCAATTGATAACAGGTCCATCATATCATTCCTCAGCATATAGGGATGGGAGAGTGACCGATATGGGGATTACTCTGCTTAGAGATACTCTGCACCTTTCATTAATGTACCGACGTATCAGTGGATTTCTTGCGTCTTTAAGGAATTTCGAGGAATCTCACGCTTTCAAATGAGGAACCGAAATATATTCTGTTAGATTAGAAGCATAGAAAGTACGAGAAGCCACACTGAACCGATTGCCAAATGAATCAATCCCACGATAGTGCCGATTTTCGCGAACTCAGCGAGGGTTACTGGATTCCTCTCTCTTTCTGAATGATCTAACACAACCATATTGGCAGGAGATCCTAGCGGGGTAAACAGATTACCTCCTACGTTAACCGCGAGAATTAGTGCTAGGGGAATAACAGGTGTCAAAACAACAAGATCTAGGGCAACTGGTGCTAATACCGCAGAGACTGGAAGGTTGTTGAGAACTGCTGATAGGCTGGACGGAAACCAGACCATGAAGAGTACAGCGAGGAAGGAATTGTTCCCAACGGCTGCTTGAAGCCATACACCTAGCTCTTGGATGAATCCTACCACACCCAATGCCTCTACGAGGCCGAACACGCCCACCAAAAAGAATACGGTGCTCCATCCAATTTCGCTCAGGAATTCAGATGCCCTTTCGTGCGCCATGACAAGAAGTGCTGCTGCAACCAGAAGAGCAATCATTGCAGGTTGGATACCCGTAGTGGATCCTAGGACAAATCCAGTAATCAGGACTGCAAATGCTATGATTGATGCGTAGAAATCACGTTTGGATTTGATCATGGTAGCGGGCTTCAGTCTTTTAACGAGTTCCATGCTGGCCTTGTCAGTGTCACCAAACTCTTCCTCAAAGTAGTAGAGCACAACAAACCACGTTACGATCAATAACAACGCGGACAGCGGCATCATGGAGAAAAATAGCAAACCAGCATTGAGATTAGTTTCCTCAGTTATGATGATGTTGACTACTCCACCAACAACAGACGGTGTTGAGCCGATATTACAGACGAGTGCTTCAGACATGAGAAACGGTTTGAAATTGATATCAAGAACCTTACACACTTGGATGGTTAGAGGCACCATGATAATCATGATAGTTGTTTTTGGCAGAATCAATGATAGAATCCATACGAATAGCAAGAAGGTACGAAATAACGATTTGTAGTCCCCACCACCCAGTTGTGCCAGCCGCAAGGCGATATACTGAAACATGCCAGAACCGCCAGCTACAGCAACCACAATCATCATCGAGGCAACGAAGAGAATAGTGGTCCAGGGAATTCCGCCTACGAGATTCTCAAAACTGAGTTGTGGGTCGGGTTGGCCTAAGGAACTTAACCAGAATACTACCCCTATGATTGCTAGTCCGAACAGTGACATGCCTGTCCTGTTGACCTTCTCTGTGGCGATGACCAGATAGGTCACGGCAAATACAATCAAGACTACGATTCCTAGTGTATCCATATGGAGCGCGAGCCTCCTTCTTCAATGTGGCTGGTGCGTTTTCTTTCTGCTTTCAGCTATGAGATACCATATAGACAGTCTTACAGGTACTAATGTTTTGCCTTCGAGATACCTTCTCTCAGATTAGGTGCCTGCGACTGTGTGTTACAAGCATTGCTCAATCAGGATATGGTATTCCTTTACAGATATTGCCTTTGACAAAATGAGTTAGGGCTACATCTGTGCTTTGGATTTCGATTTCTGCAACGGCTTGGTCAACAAAGGTATCGTATTTATCGGTAGGCGGTCGACAATAGCCTATTGGAGCTGTCACTGCTGTTATACCGTTGGTTTTGGTCGCACTTCGGACATGGCTATGACCCGAAATAGTGAGAAACACACGTTTGTCATTCAGGAGCAGTTCACCTGTGCTCTTCGCTCCCATATATGCAGAAAAGAAATCCCATGGCAATCTGTTCTTGTACACAACTAGGTCTTCAAACGGCAGATGATGAGACACGCAAACAATCCTACCCACATCGTCAGGAAGATTCTCTAAATCATACTTCAATTTCCTGTTCATCAACTGTGTGACTTCCTGATCGTTCATCGTCCAGTCGATATTGTAGTAATCCCGCCAGACTGCTCCATTGTACTCCTTCTGTCTGTAGGCTTCCATCGGGATATCAAGTTGCTCTACGCGGAAGGAGTAATCGGACCATCCCAAAGTACCAATGAAAGCTACTGAATCATGAATATAGGGCTCGTCAGGCAAATGCATCCAGCCGGCTTCTCGGCACACACGACCTATCTTCTTGGAATATTTTTCGAGTGATGTTGCCTTTTCTGAAAACCAAACGTCGTGATTTCCCGCAACAAAGAGGTTGATACAATCATCGATTCTGAGAGACGCGAGTGATTCTCCCAATGCGTCAAGTCGATCACTGATATCGCCTGCAATAACGAACGCATCTGGATCTGCTTCTTCAACTCTGTGTCTTATTCCTTCGACTAGCTGCTTGTCTTTTCCGTGTGGCCTGACATGAATATCTGATACTGCAGCAATCTTCATCACTTGCACCTTAACAGAGGCTTTTGATTGGGGCAGGGATAAGCTTGAGGCGGTTAAGCCATTCAATTTATGCTGGGTAGTGTGGTACTTGTGTTCAAACCATTGATTTGATATGTTTGTTTTGTTCTGGAAGCATGCTGAACTTGGTGGCAATTAGAATGGGCAAAAGGATTACTGCTGAAAAGGTGCCTGCACCTTCAGAATCAGAAATGAAGACAGTAACAGATACAGAGCAGATCAATGATGTTTACGCCTTGTATCTTGATGACGAAAGCCATTCCTTTGATGGTGAAACGGAGCGGCTAATCTTTCCAACTACAGAAGCACAAGTTGCAGATGAACTCCGGAAGGCCTATGAGAATGGCACTCCCCTAACTATACAGGGTGGGCGAACCGGTCTTACTGGAGCTGCAGTACCCCTTGGAGGAACTACACTCAATTTCGAGGAAATGGATAAGATTCTCTATATGAACTACTATCCCGATGAAGACCATTATTCCATAACTGCTGAACCGGGTGTGCTTCTGGAAGACCTTGTTAAAGCCATCACTTCGAAAAACCTTGATGAACTAAAGGGGAAGGGAGATTCGCCCAATCAAGAAGCATTAGAGCGGTTCTTGAATGATGATCGCGAAATATCCTTCCTTGTGGACCCTACAGAGACAAGTGCCTGGTTAGGTGGAATCGTTGCATGTAATGCCTCTGGTGCTCGTACATTCAAGTATGGGGCAGTACGGGACTGGGTGAAGCGTATTCGTGTTCTGCTACCCAACGGTGATGCTTTGGATATTCGGCGTGGTGAGGTCTTCGCTGAAGATGGAGTCTTCGAAATAGAGCTCAGTGATGATTCAGTTGTCAAGGTGAAGATTCCTGATTATGAGATGCCACGCACGAAGAATGCTGCAGGTCTCTATGCTAAGCCAGATATGGACCTCATCGACCTCTTTATTGGATGTGAGGGTATTCTTGGGGCGATCACTGAGGTTGAGCTGATTCTAGCCGAATTACCTCCCAACATCATGACTGTCATGGCCTTCTTCCCGAGCGAAGAGCAAGCGGTTGATTTCGTTTATGAGATGCGAGAACCCGATTGTGCGGTACCTCCTGAATTCATTGAATATTTTGGGCCATATGCTCTTGATATGATCCGCCAAAAGGCGGGAGATGCGAGCATAAAAGTCCCCGCGCTTACAGAGGAAATAAAAGCTGTCGTCTTCTTCGAATTTGCTTATGCCGAGGAAGAGATGGAAGAGAAGGTTATGGCCTTGGAAGAGATTCTGAACAAACATGGGTCCTCCTCTGAATCTAGTTGGGCTGGATTGGACTATCGAGAGCTGGAGAAGATGAAGACGGTCCGCCACTTTGTTCCTGAGAGCGTCAATTCAATGATTGCCATGCGCAAGGCACGATATGAGAAAGTACACAAGATTGGCACAGATATGGCTGTTCCTGACGAAGCTCTTCGTGAGTACCTAGCTTTCTACCGTGAGGTTCTGGAAGAACAAGGCATGGAGTATGTGATTTTTGGCCATATTGGAGATAATCACCTGCATGTGAATATGATTCCTCGTAACAATGAGGAGGTAGAACAAGGCATGGAAAACTACCGTCTGTTCGCAGAACGAGCAGTTGAGCTGGGTGGAACCGTTGCAGCCGAACACGGAATTGGCAAACTCAAACGTCAGTTTCTGGAAATAATGTATGGTGAAGAAGGCATTTCTGAAATGCAAGCTGTCAAGAAAGCTTTGGATCCCAAATGGCTGCTAAATCAAGGGAATATGGTGTCTATACCTGAGTAGGTAAGTTCATCATTCCTGCTTTCCGGCTTGAGCCAAAACCTGCCGTTCCACTTCCATCATTTTCGCAAAAATCTCGGGTTTCTCCTTGCGGAGGATGCTCCGATTCTTTACCCCAAGGCACTCCCAATATTCCTGAATAGCCTGTTTGAATGCTTTGGGGGTTTCCTCCTTCTGTTCTTGGAGCCTCGCGAGGATTTCTCCTGTCATTTCATCTACTGATTTCTTCTTGATTTTTATCCGTGCCCAGAAATCGCAATTTTTCCCACGGCAGGGCCCACCTACCATAACGCACCAATCTTCCATTAGTCATCATTCCAGAGCAGTAATCCCGTGGTAGTGATGTTTATCTTTAAGAATTGGCGTGACGGTACTATCTTCTGGGTTACAAAAAGAATAGAGATTGACTTGGTACTGTTATGATCCGATTTTATTCTAAAATCCGATATTCAACATGAAGCCCCTCGGCTTTCCACCAGATTTCCTGCAGATACTGTACATATCCTCGGGTCACTTTGTCCTCTTTGAATTTGTTATCGCTAACACAGTCGTATTCCTTCGTTAAGCATTTCACGCACCAATGACAATCGGACCAGAGCTTGACCTGTGTATCTTCAAACTCTAATGATTGGATTTTGTCTAGTGCTCTCAGAATAGCCATCAGTTTCATTTGTCGGGATGTTGTTCCGCTTGAAGTTCCTCTATCTGAAATCTCGATTGATTCACCGGTGATAGGATCTTCGTGCTCGACATTGTACTGCCACACTCCATATCCTGCGGTACAGTCACCGCTCGTGTACGCTTTGATGACCACTGTCCCATCACTCTGGTGGAATAATGCCACTTGGCTACATGAGTGTTATTTATTTCTGTTAGAAACGGTACGGGAGTATCAGAATTGAGTAGCAAAGCGGATTCCCCTCTAGCGAAAGGAATTGAATTCCATACCTATCGAATTAGCCTACTCTTCTTCGTCTTCCTCAGTTATATTCTCGTAGTAGAAGATCATACTATCTGTGTCGTATCCAGCGAGTTCATACTCTTCACTCATGCTGATTGCATCTACTGGACATGTATCAGCACACTGGCCACAGAAGAGACACCGGTGCTGCAGATAGATTATCGTTGCTTCATCACGCCGCCCTTCCATCTTTATGGCTTCTCCGGGACAGATTCGCTCACAGGCACCGCATCCGATGCAGGTTTTCATATCCCATACAGGTCGCCCTCTGAAATCCTTGGGCACTTCCTTACGTTCGAAGGGATATTTCAGTGTCGAGGCTTTTCGGAAGAGTTCTTTCAACGCATCTGTTAGCAACTTCATCTCAAACTCACCAGCGAATACCGAACTGTATCAGAATTATTTGTAGCACAGCAATTGGAATTGCATATTTCCACATGCCCTCTTCCATCTGTTCTATTCGTAATCGAGCAAAAGATGCCCGCAATACTGACAGTAGAACAACCACGAAGATCGTTTTAAGGAGGAAGCTGACTATAGGCGGGAGAAACAGGATTGGTTGAGGACCTCCAAGATAAAGAGCTGCCGCTAGAGCTGATACCAGAACAATTTCTAGGTTCTTTCCTAATCGGATAAGAGCAAGCTTTCTACCACTGTATTCTGTCTTCCATCCTGCCACAATTTCTGTTTTAGCATGTGGAATATCAAAGGGGATGAATTCCAATTCTGCAAGTAGAGAAACAATCAGGACACTAAAGCCAATTGGTTGTAGGAATATGAACCACATTGAGTTGTTTAACTGCCATTGTGCGATATTGCTAATGGAGAGACTTCCCGCAACAAGTGCCGGCCCAATCATTGCTAATCCCATCGGGATTTCATATCCCACCATCTGCAGTGCAGCACGAGCACTCCCTATGGTAGAGAATCTATTCATTGAGGAATAGCCACCGAGAAAAATCACAATCATGATGAGTGTGAACATGAACATCATGATTAGCAAGTCCCCTTCAAACGAAATGATGCTGGTTGGTCCTGAAATTGGAACAAGAAAAAGTGCAGTAAGCGGAATTGCAAAGAATGCTATTGGGGCCAAACCGAAAATACGGCTATCAGCTGCATCCGGAGTTAAGTCTTCTTTCTGCAACAACTTGAGGAAATCAGCAAATGGTTGCAGGATACCTTTTGGACCCGTGTGTAGTGGTCCAATCCTTTTTTGAACACTTGCGACTGCTTTTCGATCTATCCATTCGTAGAAAAATGCTAAGAGGACTACGAAAAGGATTCCCGGAAAAACGAAGATTTGAATCGCTGAGATGATTTCATTAATCATTCTTGACTTACTCCTCGATTTTTGGAGCCGTTTCAGGTTCCTTGTTTTCGTGAGTTTGTTTTCCTTGCTTCAATTTCGCAAGCAATTTCGTAACGCCATCGATTATTGCTTCAGGTTTTGGTGGGCAGCCTGGTACGTATGCATCTACAGGAATCACGTGGTCGACCCCTCCACAAACGCTGTAACACCCTTGGAATGGCGCACCACTACTGGCACAGGTTCCAACCGCCACTACGAATTTGGGTTCAGCCATCTGTTCATAGATGCGCTTCAGCCGTTTTTCATTCTGTAGTGTAACAGGTCCAGTTACAACCAAGATATCTGCATGTCGAGGACTTCCTTTCAATACGGCCCCGAATCTCTCGAGGTCGAAACTCGGCATAAGAGCGGCTACTATTTCAATGTCACAGCCGTTACAACCGCCACTTGGAAAATGTAACAACCAAGGACTAGATACTTGAGCCCATTGCAAAATACCCATTCTAGGCAACTCTCCTATAGAATACCAACAGCCAGCTGGCCGCCAACAAAACCATAGAATAGATGATTGGTACCAATCCAACTGCAGGTGATGATGTAGCCAGCATGAATATCAAAACATCGAAGATTAGCAAGTAAATTGCATAGACCAAGAAGTGTTCAATATCTATCTGCAATTCTTCTCTCGGAAAATCTTCTCCGCAAGCATACAGCTCCCCTTTTGCCCCGCTATCTTTAGACGAGACTTTGACTGATATTTTTCCGCTGTACCAGTAAATGACCAGGGCCACGACAATAGATATACTGAAGATAACGGGCAGTAATATGAGGGTCGACATTCTATGCACCCTGTTTGAGAACAATTTCAATGGTATCTTTAAGCTTGCGGTCCGGAAGCTCTATGAATCCCTGAAAAGGCTTAGTACTTATTTGATTTTGCTTTCGATTGAAAAGTCGGTTTTGAGAAGATTTTTATTCTACTGCTAGGCCTGCCGAATTAGCGGTTAGTAACGCAGGAGTTTGCCTTGGCATTAATGGATATCCCCCTCATCATCTTAATGATTCTGGCTTTGGGATTTGCATTGTCAACGGTGGAGACAAGAGACCCCCTTTACAGCATCCTTTCCTTTTGTGCAATGTGCATTACAATTGGTAGCATATTCTGGATTCTGGCAGCTCCCTATGTCGCTATCTTTCAGTTGCTAGTGTACGCAGGAGCTGTTGTGGGGATTTTCCTTGCTGCTATTATGTTGACAACCCGACAGGAGTGCATTGAGTAATGAAATATGATAAAATACAGATTGCGGGCTCAATAGTTGCATTGCTGGCAATTATCATTTTAGGCATATTTTTGATTCAAATCCCCTTCCCAGCCTTCGAATATGCAATCGCTGATGATCATCTGGTTGAGATTACTCAGCCACTGGGTGAGGAAATGAGCGAATTCATGTGGGGGTTCAGAAGTATTGATTTGTTGGGTCAAGCATTCGTTCTGTTTAGCACCGCTGCAGGATCCCTTGCAGTTCTAATCGGGATAGAACACATGGAAGAGGGAGAAACCGAATGATTCCCTTGACATATTTCCTTGCCTTTTCAGCAGGATTGTACATCATCGGTATATACTGCTTGATATCCAAACGCAATTTGATTCGACTTGTCCTAGCAATTGAAATCCTGTTGAATGCTGCCAATGTCAATTTCATAGCTCTTTCATTGTTTTGGAATGAGGGGTTTGTCGACCCGTTTGCCCAGTCCTTAGTGGTGATTTCAATAACCTTGGCTGGTTGTGTGAGCGCTGCAGCCCTTTCACTTGTAATCTATGCTTACGAACACTATGGAACACTGAATGCACGAGAGCTCAGGAGGCTTCGAAAGTAGATGCTGACTCTACCACTCAACATACTATTCATATTCGCAGTGACAACTCCCGCGGTTGGCTATCTGGGAAACAAATATGGTTACAAGAACCTCTGTGGAGTATATGCTTTGATAGGTGTCTTTCTTGCTGGATATGCGGTCTATGATCTTTACTTGGTAGCCTCGGGAGGGGTGTATGTATTCCCATCTGATTTTACACGCCTTTTTGCACATTTCAGAATCGATACGCTTGGCTTTTTCATGGCATTTATCCAGGTTGGTCTAGGTCTCCTTGCCACATTGTATTCTATTAGATATATGGAAGAAAAATGGCCTACTCCACTCTATTACTCCTCGTTATTGGCAATGATAGGCGGAATGATGGGGGTGGTATTTGCTGCTGATTTGTTTACTCTTTTCGTTTTCTGGGAGCTTATGTGCATAAGTTCCTACATGCTTGTAGCATTCGATAGGGAGTGGGAACCAATTGAGGCCGGCTTGAAATATCTCCTCATGAGTGCCGCAGGATCAGCGACTTTTCTTTATGGTATTTCTCTCATCTATGGTTTTGCTGGCTCTCTAGACTTCGTTACCCTTGCGTCAACTCTGGGTCAAGCCCCAATTAATAGGTGGTTCAATTTCACCTATTTGCTCATCTTCGTTGGCCTTGGTATTAAAGCCGCAGTTGTTCCTTTACATACTTGGTTGCCTGATGCTCACTCTGCAGCGCCAACTCCGATATCCGCAATGCTTTCCGGTATTGTTATTGAAACTGGCCTTTATGCCATGTTCCGAGTTTCCTATACTGCCTTGGCCTCTATCCATGTAGAGTGGATGCTAATTTTAGCTGTCTTCAGCATTATTACCATGACTCTTGGCAATCTATCAGCTCTTCTTCAGAAGGATTTGAAGAGATTGCTAGCATATTCCAGTATTGCCCATATTGGATACATGTTAGTTGGGCTATGCATCGGCACTGAACTGGCCTTAACAGGTTCTTTTCTACATATCTTCAATCATGCGCTGATGAAGGGTACAGCTTTTCTTTGCACCGGTGCGATTCTTTACCGGCTGGGGTCCAGGGATTTGGACAAGATAGGTGGCATTGGAAGGAAGATGCCCATCACGGCTACTGCCTTTGGGATTTCTTTACTTGCCTTATCTGGCCTGCCAGGTCTCAACGGATTTGTAAGTGAATTGACACTCGTCCTTTCAACCCTTGAAGAGGACCTCTTATGGCTCGGTATTGCAGTAATCCTCAATACAGCCATATCAGCAGGATACTACCTACGAATCTTCCGTACAATGATACAGTCGCCACCAACCGAGTTAGCTGAGGAAGCTGAAGAGGCGCCTGTAAGTATGCTGGTACCTATCTGTCTGCTAGCCATATTCATTGTAGTTTTTGGTATTTGGCCTGACATAGTGCTCGATTTGGCGAGACAAGCTGCACAGGGACTTCTGGCCGTAATTTAACGGAGAGATAACAAATGCTAATTGATATCAATATACTTGCTTGGTTCACTTGGATATTCCCGCTAGTAGGTGCAGGTATCTCTCTGCTCCTATCCAAAAAGAATCATCGATTTAGCGCCTATGGGGCTGTGTTATTCGGGTTCTTAGGATTCCTCATGGCATTTCTGATGCTTCCGGAGGTTTTCCATCCTGAAGCTATCAATAATACCGCGTTCTGGGTATCACTGCCCGGCGGTGTATCTGTGCCTATAGGCATGCTCGTTGATCCACTTACAATTATCTTGGCCAATATTGTCAGTTTTCTGGCTTTCCTCATACTTGTTTACTCTGTCAAATATGTTGAACATGAACCAGGAAAAACAAGGTACTGGTTCTTCATGTCTCTATTCATCGGCAGCATGCTACTGCTTGTGATGGCGGACAACTTGATTCTCCTATTCGTGGGCTGGAAGATGGTTGGCGTATGCAGTTATGCACTTATCGGCCATTACTACAGCGACGAAAAAGAACATTGGATTGGAGGTCCAGAGCCGTTTTCTTTCCAGAAGCCTTCAAGGGCGGGACTGAAAGCTCTACTGGTTACGACCTTCGGAGACGTTTCGCTTCTTGGCGGAATGATTCTCATCTACATGTATTCGGGAACATTCAACTTCATTCAGCTCTATGAGACGGTCTCCACTTGGGTTCCTGCTATGGCGGCTGATCCCGGAGTACTGACGCTTGCATCTGTTCTGGTTCTTGGTGGTCCAATTGCAAAATCGGCCCAATTCCCACTCCATGAATGGTTGCCTGAAGCCATGGCTGGTCCAACCCCTGTATCTGCATTGATACACGCAGCAACAATGGTGAAGGCTGGTGTGTATTTCGTTGCTCGAATGGCACCAATCTTCTTCTACGGTTATTGGATTGGTGGTTTCTCTGAAGCTGGAACCTTCTTCTTGATTACAGCAGCAGTTGGAGGTTTCACTGCTTTTCTAACTGGCACTCAAGCTATGGTGGCTCTTGAACTGAAAAAGGTACTCGCCTTCTCAACCATGAGCCAAATCGGGTATATGATTCTTGGTCTGGGTGTGGCAGGTTTGAGCCCCGAAGCACTTACTGGTGGCCTTACAGCAGGCATTTTCCATCTTGTAAGTCATGGTATTTTCAAGGCAGCACTATTCCTTACTGCCGGTTTCATTCTTCACGCTACAGGCACCATCTATATGTCTGAAATGAATCTTTCACGAACCCGGACGAAACTGACGTGGGCTGCGATGTGGATAGTAACACTGTCCTTAATGGGGGTTCCACCGCTATCAGGATTCTGGAGTAAAGAAGAAATTCTGACTGTCTGTCTTGACGGCGGTCATTTCATTCTGTTTGCCTTTGCATTATCAACAGTTGCAATCACAGCGTTCTACTCGGTTCGATTTATGGGAATGGTATTCCATGGTCCCCAAGAGGAGAGCTCTTCTCATCACGAGGCTGACCGAATAATGCTCACTCCCTATGCTCTTCTTGCGATCCTTACATTGGGGCTTGGGATAATCGGTCCTTGGTTTGGTGAAGGACTGCATCACATATTCGAGGAGTATTTTGTTCACACACTCGGATTCGAAGTGGTTGCAGAATCCACAGCTATAACCCCATCAATGGCTCTTTCTGAAACAATACCCTTCTTGATGCCCATTCTTTCAATCTCGATGCTTGCTCTTGGAGCACTTCCTGCTTACAGGTTGTATGTTTCAAGAAAGAGTAATCCAAAGGATATCGTTGGCGAGGACGGCATCCTGAAAAAACTCCATTCTTTTCTTTGGAACCGTTGGTACATCAACGCAGCATACTTGGCGATAGTTGACGGAATAATGGCTATGCGAGAACCACTGAAGAAGTATGTTGAACGACCCATTGATCGAGCTTTGAATGACGGTATTCCTAATCTCTTCTCTGCGATAAGTAATAAGGTGAGGAAAATCCAAACAGGAAACTTCTCACTCAATATGCTCTATGTATTCGCTTTCTTGGTATTGGCTGGAATCGTACTCCTATTTACGGGGGTGCCCTGAATGGAGATTCCATTCTTACTGCTTCAGACGGTGCTCATTCCAGCAGTCTCTGTACCGATTATGGGATTGCTTGGCAAGAAAATAGGCAAACGAGTTGGCTGGATTGTAACCGCAGTTCTAGCATACACAACCTTTCTCCTCCTCCTTGGAGGTGTAGATTACTGGGTCAGTGGATCTGCACTCAGCGAACAGTATTTCTGGAGCACAGCACTCTTCGATATCGAGTTCGGATTCTTGGCTGATGGTCTCAGCTATCCTGTTGCCATCATCATGAATATACTATCAATGACGCTTGCTGTGTATTCGATTCGATATGTTGAACATGCCATTGAGGAGCTCTATGGTGATGGGAATGAAGGCATGAATGGGCTTTACTATGGGCTTTTCATGTTCTTCCCGACCGGACTTGTGGGAATGTCATTGGCAACGAACCTGATTGAAATCTACTTATTCCTCGACGTTTTACTGATTCCTCTCTACTTCATCATAAGCTATTTTGGACTCGTAAAGCGACATCGAATTGCAACCATGGTCTTCCTATGGGGTTTCATTGGCGGCTCATTCTTTCTCATAGGCTCTGTAATGGTATACTCACAGATTGGGAGCCTCATGATCAGAGATTTACCAGCTCTCGCAGGGTCGCCTCTAGCATTCTGGGCAGCGATATTCATGCTCATAGGGATTCTCACGAAAATGGCTGCTTTCGGTTTTCATGTGTGGCTACCTTGGGTGCATTCAGGGGCTCCAACACCTGTATCTGGTATATTGACTGTCGTTGTTGGTATCATGAGCTACTTGCTAGGCAGGATATTTGTCCAGAATCTGGCAACTGTTATCCAAGCGCTGTCAACACCACTCATGATTTGGGCATTGATTACTATGCTCTACGGTGGTCTGCTAACCCTTGCCCAAGATGATATCAAACGTTTGTATGCTTGTTCGACAATAAGCCAGACTGCATACTCCCTTCTGGGATTGGCAACTCTTACGACCACGGGAGCCGCTGGAGGTGTATTCTATTTCCTTAGCCATTCCCTCGGCAAGGTCATACTATTCTCCGCTGCTGGGATGGTGATGATCAAGACCGATGTTAGAGACATCAACAAGATGGGAGGACTTGCGAAGAAGATGCCACTTACGGCGACCCTTTGTGTGATGGGTTCTCTAATTCTATCTGCGATTCCACCATTCAGTGGTTTGCAGGCGGAGTGGATTATGTTCATCGGTATTTTTGAACAAGGTATCGCTGCGGGCACTCTTCTCAACATAGCAATACCGGTAGCTGGGATATTCATCACCTTCATTTCCAGTGTCTATACTTTCTGGCCGGTGATGCGGATATTCTTCGGTCCCCTGCCTAAATCACTGGAAGATGTTGAAGAAGCACCACTATCAATGATTGGACCAACTGCGATTCTTGCTCTGATTTCCCTCTTATTTGGTATCTACCCCGAGTTGGTCATGCGGTTCCTATCGGCCGCGTTCTAAGATTCAGTGAGAAGCACAGTGCTGGGGCTCTATCTTGAGCCCCTCATTCTTTCTTTGCATCAGTTTCTGCTTCATAGATTCTGCTGCTGTTTCTGGATGTGTTCAATGATATACCACATCAACAAGTCTTTTATCCCGGAGGTCTTGTAGCCCAATTGTCAGTAAAAGAGAGTCTGAGGCAAAGATATGACCCAAGCACACACTCAAACACTCAAGCACCCAATGGCGAAGTACATACGAGAGGATCGCCAACCATGGATCTATTGCCCTGGATGCAGTATTGGCATTGTCACCAATATGGTTGCACGGGCAATTGATAATCTTGGCTTGAATTACCATGATGTGGTAGTCGTCTCAGGTATCGGTTGCACTGGACGTACTTCCGGGTATTTTGAAACCGGCTCTTTCCATACCACCCATGGCCGGGCTATTGCCTTTGCCAGTGGTGTGAAGATAGCCAATCCTGACCTGGAAGTGATTGTCGTTTCTGGAGATGGAGACATTGCAGCAATCGGAGGTAACCATCTCATCCATGCTTGCCGCCGAAATGTCGACATAACCGTCGTATGTGTTAACAACTTCAACTACGGTATGACAGGTGGCCAGTTCGGACCGACAACCGAGCATGAGAGATACACTCAGACCTCGCCAAAACCGATTGGCAATATCGAACATCCTTTCAACCTTGTGAAGCTGGCTGCATCGTCTGGAGCCACATTTGTTTCACGATGGACTGCCGTACAGGCTCGACGTGCTACCCAGTCGATTGAGAAGGGCATTGCGAAAGACGGTTTCTCCTTTATCGAGATTGTTGGCGCTTGTCCCACTGCTTATGGCAGGCGAAATGACATGGGCGCCGGTGTTGAAATGCACAGACATCTTCTTGAGGTGGCTGAGATACAGAATGGACTTCCTCCACATGAAGCAGAGCTCGATTACGATAACAGAATCATCTGTGGAGAATTCGTAAACATAGAGAAGCCTGAATATACTGACATATTGAAAGCTGCTCGTCAAAAGGTAGATGGGTGATTCAGATGTCACGTTTCGAAGTACGAATGGGCGGTTTCGGAGGACAGGGTATTGTCACCATGGCTGTCGTGCTTGGTGAGACAGTATCTCTGATTGAAGGCAAAGAATGCGTACAAACCCAATCCTATGGCCCTGAAGCCAGAGGTGGAGCAAGCAAGAGCGAGGTGGTAATCAGCGATGATAGAGAGGTTGATTATCCCAAGGTCATAGCTCCTGACGTGTTCATTGCACTGAGCAGAGCTGCTTATCTTTCATACAAGAATGACCTCAAAGAAAATGGAACACTCATCGTTGATGAGGATCTAGTTGAAATCGAGGGCGAGCTTCCAAAGGGCGTCAAAATATACAAAATACGTGCTACCCATATCGCAGATAATGAAGTCGGTTCCAAGCTTGCCACAAACGTCGTCATGCTCGGAGCATTCTCAGCAATCACGGGTGAAGTAACACTCGAAGGATTGAGGGAACGAGTTGCTCAGCGGTGGCCTCGGTTCAAAGAAACCAACCTGAAAGCCCTTAAACTTGGATATGAAGCTGGCGAGAAGGCTGTAGAAGAAGCCGAATCTTGATATCCATGCCATAACTGCTTACATGATTACTTTTACCAGGTTTTACTTGAGACTTGCACTCGTGTAAGAACCTAAGAGAAAAAAGAAACTAGGAGTGGATTCCCGTCATATTAGGCGGGTTCACCACTCAGATTTTTTAGCTTCACTTGTTTTCTTCGTACGCCTTGTTCGCCCGTACTCTGAGCTGCTCCTTGGACACGATTTCAATTGAGTCGTCTTCTGCATCAACAAGAGCAATCCGATCTGTACAGCTGTAACATGGGTCGATCGCAGCCAAGATGATTGGTGCGTCTGCAATTTGGTAGCCTCTTAAGGTATGTTCCATCGAGCACCAATTCGCATGAGTCGGCGCCCTTATCTTAACACGTTCTGGCTTGCTTGTACCATTGGTAACCAAGTAATGCACGAGTTCACCACGTGGTGCTTCATGCCTTGCGACAACCTCGTTTGGATCTACCCTGGGACTCATTCTGGTCTGGATATCTCCGTCAGGTAGGTTCTCAATGAGCCATCGTGACATCTCGATTGCCTGAACAATTTCCTTCAACCGGACAATGGTTCTGCCGGCAACGTCGCACCGGTCTGACAGAATCATATCCCAGTTGCCCGTATCAATTAGATGGGGGTATGCTTGGGTGGGATCGGTGAAACGTACATCTACAGGAACATTACTACCTCTCGCGGTTGGACCTACAGCTCCATGGCTTTTTGCCATTGAAGTCTCAAGGACACCAACATCCTCTACACGATTGAGAAGGCTTCTCTCCTTGATTGCGGTATTGAGATAGTAATCCATCTGTTCCTCAAGCTTATCGAGGCGTTTGAGCAAGCTGTGTGCCAGTTCGTCAGAGATGTCTCTTCTGACTCCACCAATGGAATTCATATCATGGTGAATACGTGCCCCGGATAGATCCTCGAGCATGTCGAGAGACAATTCTCTGTCTCTCCAGGCATACATGAATAAGGTCTCAAATCCGATTTCGTGGGCTGCAACGCCAAACCAGAGCATGTGTGAATGGACTCTGTCCAATTCCCATGTCAGGGTTCTGATGAATTTGGCTCGTTCAGGAGGTTCCTTTTCGGCTGCAAATTCAACTGCTTGAGCATAGTTCCCGTTATGTGTTGCTGAACAGATGCCACAAATCCTAGCTAGCAAGTACAGGTTCTGGGTGTGAAGGTTGCCCTCCGTTGCCTTCTCTATGCCCCTGTGATTGTAGGATATGTTTACTTCGGCGTCGACAATCTGTTCACCATCCAAGATGAGCTTGAACATCCCTGGTTCTTTCAGTGCTGGATGCTGGGGACCAATTGGAATGGTAATTCGTGGGGGTACGAATGTCTCTCTCTCTTCGTTTGAGGTCATCTTATTCCGCCTCCTTTTTTGCTGACGGTACGGGCGGTCGCTTTATTCTCTCTCTGACCCCTCTCGGATCGTCCCAGTCCTTTCTGAGTGGGTGCTCATCCTCGGGCCAGTCTTCGGGAAGTTCCACTCTGTGTTTCCTCTCAAGTCCCACAGGAATAATACCGAACATTTCCCGCAGTTCATTTTCCACGTATTCGAAGGCAGGATACAAATCTACGATTGAAGGGTATTCTGGCTTGTCTCGAGGAACGTTCACCCGAACTGTCAGGGATATGTTTCTATCGTTGAGGAAGAAATGATAACACGCCTGGAGATCATCTCCTAGGTCTCTACCGGAAAGAGTCGAGCATTGCCACACTCCCTGATCTTCTTTCAGGTATTTTGCGAAGTCACGGAATTTGTCTTTCTTCACCTGAATAAAGACGCGGCGTGGTTGTTTGTGAACATAAGAACCCTCCGCGATCACAGTATCTGGGTTGTCATTCATGATCTCATCAAAGAGCTCGTACTCTTTCTCGTGACCGTCCCTATCAGCGGGATGGTGTTCGCCTGGTTCTTGTTTATCACTCATGATAGCAGCCTCTTGGATTTCTCTAATGAACGGTCCTGTTGTATTGTTCATTAGTATCGCCTGGACCACGATAAATTTCGTTGTCGACTGACTGGCTGGAAATCATAGCAGCCGGCAGCCGTTACAGGCCGCAATTGTCGCTTTTTGTAACCCTCATATAATGTTTAGGTTTAACACATATCAAACCACTCATATGGATACGAAAGAAGAAATCCAGAAAACGATCCGGATTCGCTTGACTGGATGTTCTTTGTCTAAACTCGGAATGAGACAGAATGTTGTTGTTCTCTTCACTGGATGGACAGTAGTGCGGCCCCTAAGGCACCCGTGAATTGAGCTTCCTGCGGCACCGAGATGTCTTCACCCAGTGACTTCCCAAGATACTCTACAAAGGCTTGATTAAGCGCTACTCCCCCTGTAGCCACTACTGGTGCAGCAATGCCCACTCGCTTTGACATACTTGCAATTTTGCCTGCCATGGACTGATGGATTCCAGCTGCTATATCTTCGGGTGATTCTCCAGAGCTTATCTGACTGATTACTTCACTTTCAGCAAACACGGTACAGGTACTGCTTATGGAACATGGATTTTGAGACTGAAGGGCTAAGGGTCCCAGCCCCTCTATTGGAACATCCAGCACTCTTGCCATCACTTCAAGAAAGCGGCCCGTTCCAGCTGAGCATTTATCATTGAGCTCAAAATCTGTAGGTCTGCCTTCTGAACCAACTCGTATTGCCTTTGAGTCTTGCCCGCCAACATCTATGACAAGCTGAACATCAGGGAAAATATGATGTACTCCTAGGCTATGACATGTGATTTCTGTTACCTCTCTATCTGCAATAGAAATCAGTTTGCGTCCGTACCCTGTACTAACAACTGGTTGTTCCGTGGCTTCTCCATGAGCCTCCTCTATTTCATCCAAAACGGCCTTTGCTGCATCGTTGGCAGATGCGCCCGTGGGACGTATTGAAGAGGCTAGAATCTGACCGGCACTGTTAATAACGACTCCTTTAGTCGTGGTAGACCCGACGTCAATACCAATGCCCACCTTCTCTCTCATCCCACTTCACCTACTCGATCATCTCTATCAACGCATCGATTCTTGTTTCTATCTGAGCTTCATTGAACAATCGGCTGTCCACCATGTCCCCCTCTATTACCACACCAGGAACACCGGTTCGTTCAGTCACTAAATCCTTTGAGACTAGTTGACCAAGGGAGTACCGCTTACAAGATCTAACCGAAAACATGACAAACCCATCCAAGTGATATTCCTCAATCAGCCCAGCCATTTTGTCTACTTTTGCTCGCAACCCTCTGTTAAGATAGACATTGGAATAGATGTCGACCATGCGATTCAGAATGTCCTCTCCTTCAAGTGAGCCTGTCCAAGCATGAGTGTAGGTATCTGCTGGAAAGACCACCCCTCTCTTGGCTAGGCCGTTGAAGAACTTGTATATGCTAAACCACGGTGGAATATTGTCCCAAAGCAACCGAATCTTCTCATCTCGAATTGCTCCCATACCTTGTTGTATCCGTCCTTCGACTTCGTTGAGGAGTGCTTCATAATACTCCAGAATATGTTCCTTCCCTCTCATTGAAACAACTGGAGCCATTGCAAGAAATCTATCCGCGCAGTTAAGTGGGGATGGCTTATGTTTACATGCTTCAAGTGATTTCGTCCACAAATCGATTGCTTTGGTAGAATTCGATGCCACCTCCTGAAGCTTGTCTTCTTCGAGAGATGTATCAAACTCCTCACCTAGAAAGTCAATGAGCTCTTCAAGACCCGTCCTCACATATTCCCTGTGATGAGATGGTTGCCTTCGTTGAACTGGTGGTGTATCCAAGAGAAAGACGGGTGCACCCGTAAGCTTAGAAACCGCCTCATACCATCGAAGTACGGTTCCACAGATGTTGTTACAGGCGAGCAGTACCTGTGGCTCAGGAAGACCCCCTAATGGGCTATCATCTGGTCTGTCTGTGGAACCAATACCAGCTCTAGCGTATGAACATAGCTCCTGCGAATAACCAAGTTCCTCCGCGAAACCACACACCTCGGGACCAACCTTTTGCGATCCAACAACAGCCGTATACTGCTCTGGGTAGCTAACGCCTAGATTCATTGCCAGTGGAATTTCGACCGGGAAACCAGATGTTACCCACGCAAGCTTGCCTTCTTCGCTTGCAGCTTGCGCCTCCAGCATGTACCTGAACATTGTCTGCTGCAATAGGCTGCTTGACTCAAGTTTTCTGTAAGCCCTTTCTTTACTCTCGTTGCTTGCCAATTCTCAGACCTCCATTTGCGAAGATAGCGTCTCCAAGAAGCTCTGTATTCTTCCTTCTAACCGCGCCTTGTCCGAAAACTCCGCATCGACAGGCAATCTTAGTGTAGTCACACCTACATCTTGTGCAGCCTTCACTAGAGATGGAGTCTCAAATTCATCCGGGTCACAGAATGACATTTCCGTAACAATCAGTCCATCAATAGAGAAGTTACGGAGCAGTTTCTTGAGGAAAGCAATTCTTGTTCTGAGTCCCATCTGTGTTGGTGCTGATGGAGCTTTGAGCGTCATTTCAGCAAGGCCCTTGAATAGATGTCTTTCAAGTTTGGCTGTTGGTTTGAATGTCATCCTGTACCCAAAGGAAAGCAAATCTAGTACAATTGCGGCCTCGGTGGGCTTTGCCACCGCATCAAACAGTTCACCCATACGGATGGGGTCTGTCATCCCTCCTGCAACAACTATTCTTAATGGGGGCGATTTTACTGGAAACGCCATCTCATCCATATGGCCCTGAAGGAGAGATTGTCTTATCTTGGATGCGGTGCTTGGTCGTTTCACTGAATTCTTGACCCTTCGGTAGATGGTTTCTAGCTCTTCTAAGGCGACAACCGATGGTGATTCGAGGAAGGAACACAGTAGTCGTACGAATTCTGTATATGGAAGAATATCCGGTTGAAGCACTCTTGCTGCATAGATTTCTTGACACATATTTCGAAACCATTGGAAGACATTGAGCGCTTTTCTGAGACGCATCATATCAAGTGATCGATAAACAACGCCCTGAATGCTTGCACTCAGTTTCCCCAATTCGCCAGCAAGGTATTCTGCAGATCTTTCCTTGTTTTCAACCACAGGATATCGTACCTGTAGGATATTGTCTCTTGGAAATTCTACCGCCCAGATATCATGGAGATTCTGCATAGAGTCGCACATATTGCTTGGAAAGAGTAAACCCTCAAGATGTGAGAGATTCTCCTGAACTCTTTGGCTTAAGAGGTTCCGGCTAAAAGAGCATGCAAATGTCTGGAGGCTGGATTCAAAACCAGTCGCGGGCTTCTTAGACGCCCTTACAAGGGATGGTAGGGCAGTGTGAGCTACAATCATCTCAAGTGGAGCTCGATGATCAAAATATCCTATTTTGGGAATCTGAGAGTCATCAGAGGTAGGAAGTATCTCCTTAGCTTCCAGCAAGACTTGGTCTCCCTTCAATTTTTTTTATCTCCATTCAATGGCCTAACGTTTCATTGTTACAGCTAGCTGTCTTATTTGTTGTGGGGGACCGACGAAGGAATTATGAGGCATTGTTACTAGACATCAACGATATACCTTGGTCCGTTTGGGGAGAAAAACAGGCCAAGAGAGAAAGTAGAGGAGAAGTACATAATGGAAGAAATGCTATGGCACAAATACAAGTGGCCAGCCGATGCTCTGAAGTCCATAGAGTATCCGGAAGAACCACTTTTTGCGATGCTTGATAGATCTGCTGAGAAGCGCGGTGATCAACCTTTCACATTGTGGGAAGGGGTATCGCGTACTTTTGCGGAGGTACGAGATGATGCGAATAGAATCGCCAATTTTCTAGCCAACAAGGGAATCGGTAAAGGGGATACAGTGGCAGTATTCTTACCTAACACACCTCATTTCCCTGTAGTTTTCTTTGGTATTCTGAAAACGGGTGCACGAATCTGTACTTGCAACCCAATGTACAAGGCTGGCGAGCTCAACCATCAGCTCAATGACAGTGGCGCTGTTGCTGTCTTTGTTCTTGATCATCCGACGTTTACACCTACCTGCTATGAGGCGGTGAAGGATACCGATGTGGAGACCGTTGTAGTGTGCAGTGTCAAACGGTTCCTTCCGAAAATCAAGGCGATTCTTGGAGGGTTACTTGGTAAGATTCCCAAAAGCCCCAGTTATGAGTCCGACAAGACCGTCTTTTACGATCATATACTGGATGAACACGAACCAATTGCCCCTGATGTGGAAGTGGACCCCGATGAGGTTGCTCTCATACTCTATACTGGCGGAACCACAGGAACTCCAAAGGGCGCAGGGCTTACGCACAAAAATATGGTAACAAATGTTCACCAAGTCTACGAGTATGTGAATCTAGACCCCGCTGATATGGATGCTCCCCAGAAAATCGTGTACGGTGAAGAAGTGTTTGTTGGCGCATTGCCATGGTATCACAGCTACGGTTTGACACTTACCTTGTTGATTGCAACAGAATACGCTGGACAACTCATATGCATACCTGATCCGCGAGATGGTGACCCTCCACTATCCGTTCTTCTGGAAGACATTGAGAAGTATGGCGGTACGATTCTGAATGCAGTACCAGCACTGTATGCAGGAATTGTTGAACATCCAAATGTCAATGATTACGACTTGAGCTCCATCAAAATCTGCAGCTCTGGAGCAGCACCTCTTCCTCCAGAACTAGCCAGAAATTTCGAGAAGGTCACTGGTGCTGTCATCTTTGAGGGCTACGGTTTGAGCGAGACGTCACCGGTCACTCATGTTAACCCAACCAACCGCAAGGACAGGAAGTTCGGATCCATTGGGTTGCCTGTTCCAGATACCGTTGCTAAGATTGTTGACATAGAAACAGGAACCCGAGAATTGCCCCCCGGAGAAACTGGTGAAATCGCTATTCATGGCCCCCAAGTGATGAGCGGCTACTGGAACAAGCCTGATGAAACTGAGAACGTAACCCGAGAACTCGAAGGAAAGAGTTTCTTCCTCACTGGTGATATTGGGCATATGGATGAGGAGGGTTTCTTTGTGGTGTCGGATCGGAAGAAGTCAATGATAAACGTGAGTGGATTAAAGGCTTATTCTCGCCAAATAGAAGATACACTGTATGAACATCCGAAGGTGGCCATGGTCGCGGTAATCGGAGTCCCACGCGAAGAGGATCCGAGTAATGAGTTCGTGAAGGCGTTCATCGTTCCTAAGGGAGGGTCTAAGCTGCAACCAGAAGAAATCATAGAATGGGCGAAAGAACGAATGGCTGGATATAAACGGCCTAGGGAAGTGGAGATTGTTGAGTCTCTACCCCTGAGCCAAGTTGGGAAGGTTTTGCATAGAGTACTGAGAGAGCGAGAGCTGAAGAAGAGAGGCATGGACTAAAAGAAGATTCTTCAGGATACGTGAACGGAATTTCAACCAGCGATATCATCAATAACAAGCTGCAGTCATTTGCTTACGCTGTGCTGGTTTTTTTCCGTTCCCCCTTGGTCTATCTGGCTACAAAAGGCATCAATCAAGTCCTCTTGCATATCTTGTGGATTTGTTCTTTCAGAATCTGTACAAAGGTGGGTGCATCAACATCAACAAGCCCAATACCTGCAGGAAAGACAGTCTCTACAAGGCACTGCACCAAGTGCTTTGCTTTCCATGTCCCGGGTTCGTACTTCTGGACATTCGAGGTCATCCATCAGTGCTATATAACTTGATGCTGACTACGCCCATTTTGCTACCTAGGAATATACTCCCCTCTAGCCTATTAAACATCGCCAATGGGAGACACCAATAAGTGCGGTCCATCAAAGGAAGGATGTAAGAGACATAGCGACGGAACCGTGGTTCCGATACCTTTCGATAAATCGAGAGCTACATTTATTAGATAGTGTCCTACCCAAAAACATGCTTGTATGATGTATCTGCATTGGAGAGTATGTAATGCGGAACGTAGCAAGCAACACTTGTTCTGAACCAAGTTGTATGTGCAGTCCTCGGGCCGTGTGCACTTATTCTCCATCTGAATTCTGTCCGAGGAATAGACATGACTAGACGAATCCACCTACGAGAAATCGTGATGACTGCTGTCATCGCTGGAATGATAACGGCACCAGCACAGGGCGTGCACATAGGAGTGGTCATTGTATGAAGTTCCATGTCAAACGGGTGACCAAGTTCCTCTCCATCACGCTTTTGCTGACACTGTTCTTCATGTCGCTTCATGTTGTAACAGCTGTAGGTACTGCCGACGATGAAGACACCGTCTCAACACCGCAGTATATCATGGATTGCTATGATGGTGTGGGGTTTGCGGATCGACCTGGCGAGATATCCGACCTGCAATCGACCCTTGATGCTGTCAGCCTCCTCATGGAAACCGACGAGAAGTGGCCGTACGGTCTATGGCATATGGTAGACGATATTGTAACAAGATACAAGTCTATGCAATCTCCCTATCGTGGCGGTTTTGTACAGGGCAACGTCTCTAGGGATGGTCCAGACTTCAGAATAACCGCACTCATTCTTGAAATGCTGAAAGTTGTTGGACGGTTAGATGAAGTCGATATCGCAATGGTTGAACGTTACTTATGGTCAAGTTTTCGAGAATCCCTTACAATGGATCTCTGGCTGACTGAAGGTCATTTCGACCAAAAGTACTGGGCACTCAGGGCAGCCGCTGCGATAGACAATGTTGAGATTCTGGGCGTCAAGAAGCTGGATTTGGAACGGATTATCGGTCCTGATGCAAACAGGGCTGACTTCCCGGAAGACGAAACCTACCTTCGCTGGGGGGATAGTCTCCTTATTGATGCACTCTGCGATATCTGGGGTTACCTAAACCTCCCCGAGATTCAGGAGGCGATTGCGGACAATATTACAACGTGCTCAAGTATCATTTTCCAGTTGCATGTTGTTGCAGGCTATGGGTT